>NZ_JACHTO010000005.1:0-83013 GCF_020135895.1 Campylobacter sp. 2457A
ATAACGCGATACAATGAAATACATTAAAATTGTGCTTAATGCCACTGTGATTAACACTAAAATAATTTGAATCAGTGCAATTTTATTAATGGATTGATAAATTTTATCTGTAGGTTCGGTTATACAGGCTGTATAGTTTAAAACCGGAGAGCACATACCTAAATTTTCAACTCCACCTGCTTCAATAAGAAAAGGTTGAAATTTTCCATATTGTTTTAAGTTTTCCAACAATAAAGAAGTATTTTGAAAACCACTATTCATTTCAGAGGGATTGGAGGCAACAAATATATTGTTATTTTTATCAATTAAAAAAGCGTTTCCTGGTTTGCTCTCAAAAGTTTTTTGAAGCATTTTTAAACTTACATCAATTGCCAAAACTCCTATAAATTGACCATCTTTATAAAGGGCTTTAGAATAAGTAAATATAGTTTCATTGCTTACAAGATCAACATAGTAAGGTTGAACATAGACTGAATTTGTATTTCTAGCTCCTTGATACCATTCTCTTGTAGTGGCATCGTATCCATTATTTTTGCCATTTATTCTTAAACTTTTGCCATTCTTTTCACTTTCAATATCACTTACAACGTTACTGCCATTTGCTAGACCTATATAAACAGCTAAAAGATTGGATGAGTGCTTATAGGATTTAAACATATCTCCTATATTTGCCATTAAAGCTTCTTGGGAATTAATTTTTTCTAAAGGTAAAGATAAAATATCTTTGCTTAATTTCTGCAATGATGAAAGATTTTTGGCCCTAAAATCTTCCATATCTGTTTTTGCAACTTTAATAGCATTGATTTCAGTATTTTCTATAGTTTTAAACAATGCGTTTTTTGTAAATAAAAAACCCACAACTCCTAAAATAACCAAAGCAATAATTGCTATCACATTTGTTACAAGCGAAAGTTTAAATTTTAAACTTTTCATTACGAATTTTTCTCCTTTTTAAAAAATCAAATTAAGATAAAATAATTCTTGATTCTATCAAAAAAAAAAAAACAAAAATAAAAACCCGTAAAAATTTGCATTTTGTATTAAAAAATGTTACAAAAATACTCATAAAAAATATTTATTAAAATTAAATTTATCGTATTAAATTTATATTAAAATTTAAACTAAATTATTTATTTTTTATGTCACAAAAAAATCTTTGTAGTAATAAATGTGCAAAAAAATAAAAATTTATTATTTAGTTTTTAAAAATTAATTCTTTAGTATCAGTTTTTTCTTAGCTTTCAAGAATAGTTTGAGATAAAAGATTTAAAAAAGATTTTATTATTGAGATTGGTTTGGATTTGGTAAAACAGCATTCATGCTACCTGTATTTGTGGGTTGAGGAGTGGAATCGATTTGTTCTAAAAGTTTTATGGTTTCATCAAATTCAAAACTTTCTTCAGGATTTTGCCCTAAAAATTTTTGCATAAAATCTTTTTTAGTAATAGCTTCATCAAGCTCTCTATCACTTCCTTTTTGGTAAGCACCGATGCGGAGTAAAACCTCATTTTCTTTTAATAAAGAATTAAGTCTTTTAAATTTTCTTGCTAAGAGTTTGTGTTCGGGTGTAATGATATCCCCCATAACCCTTGAAGCTGAATTTTGTATATTAATAGGTGGATAAATTCCAAAATCAGTAAGTTCTCTGCTTAAAACTATGTGTCCGTCTAAAATAGATCTACTTTGATCAGCGATTGGATCACTCATATCATCTCCATCAACAAGCACGGTAAAAAATGCTGTGATAGTTCCTTTTCCTTCTTCTTTTCCAGTTCTTTCCATGAGTTGAGGCAAAAGACTTAAAACGCTAGGTGGGTATCCTTTGGTTGTAGGAGGTTCGCCAAGAGCAAGTCCTATTTCTCTTTGAGCCATAGCAAAACGCGTTACACTATCCATGATAAAAAGAACATCTTTGCCCTGTTCTTTGAAATATTCTGCTACACTCATAGCACAAAATGCACCATATTTACGCATTAAAGCACTATCATCGCTTGTTGCTACAATGATGACTGTATCGTCAAGCTTTCCACCTAAATTTTTTTGTATAAATTCGGGGATTTCACGTCCCCTTTCACCGATTAAGGCTACTACTTTTATAGGTGCTTTTGAATTTTTAACTATCATTCCCATAAGGGTAGATTTTCCTACCCCGCTTCCTGCAAAAATACCTAATTTTTGTCCTACTCCACAAGTTAATAAAGCATCAATGGTTTTAACTCCTACAGGAAAAACTTCTTCAATCAAACCTCTTTTCATCGCATCAATAGGAGCACGCATGATAGGCATGTATTTACTTACTTCAATAGGAGCTTTTCCATCTTTAGGACGCATAAAAGGATCAACCACTCGTCCCAAAAGTTCATCACTCACTCCTATTTGCATCCCAGCATCGCTGATAAAAGCACGATCCCCGATTTTAAAACCTTCTATAAAGCTAAAAGGGCTTAGATAGCTAAATTGTTCTTTGATTTCTACAACCATAGCTAAAGTATTTAAATTTGGATTTTCATTGGAAACAAGCTTAACGATATCTCCAACTCCTGTCTTAAGTCCGCGAATTTCAATACTTGTGGCTGATATTTTTGTAATCTCTCCAAAAACAGCACTTAAATTTTCTTTGCCGAGTTTGGAGCGAAGTTTTTCTAAATTCATTAAAAACGAACCTGTTTAGGGGAATTGATAAGTTCAAAAAATTCTTTGCGTGTTTTTTCATTTTTTAAAAACAACCCTCTAAGGGCCGAAGTGGAAGTAGTAGAATTAACCTTTTGTACCCCACGCATTTCCACACACATATGGCGTGCTTCTATGACAACGCCTACTCCTTTTGCATTAACATTTTCCATGAGTGCATCAGCGATTTGCTCTGTGAGTTGTTCTTGAATTTGCAAACGCCTCGCAAAAACTTCTACAAGACGAGGAATTTTACTCAAGCCCACGACTTTTTGATCGGGAATATAAGCTACATGGACGCGTCCAAAAAATGGCAAAAGATGATGTTCGCAAAGACTATAAAATTCTATATCGCGGACTAAAACCATTTCATTGTTAGAGCTTTGAAATAAGGCGTCATTTAAAACATCTTTAATATTTTCATGATAGCCTTTAGTTAAAAATTGAAAAGCCTTGAAAACGCGATTAGGAGTTTTTAATAATCCTTCTCTATTTGGATTTTCTCCTACGGATTCAAGTATGGTTGTTATACATTTTTCAAACTCTTTTTGCAAAATTATCTCCATAGTAGTTTTTGATTTTTGTCATTTTATCATAAATTGCTTTAAAATTTTATGCAAGTAATAAGGAAAAATTTGCTATTATTAAAGCTAAATTTTATTTTATAAGGAAAAATAATCATGGAAGTAAAAGCAAAGCAATTAGATTCTGTAAATGCGACTGCTAGCGTAAAAATTCCTTCGGGAATGATTAAAAATGAAGTGGAAAATTTGGCAAAAAAAGCTTCTAAAAATATAAAAATGGATGGTTTTAGACCTAGAAAAGTTCCAGTCGCAGCTGTGCTTAAAAGATATGAAAAAGAACTAACTCAAGATGCAGAACAAAATCTTTTTAAATCTGCTGTAGATAATGCTTTGAAAGAATTAAAAAAAGAGGCAAAAGAGCTTGTTGGTGAGCCTTATTTTGAAAAATTTGATCGCCAAAATGGAGAAATAATTGCAGAATTGGCACTTTCTTTCAAACCAGAACTTAAGCTAGATGGTTATGAAAAACTTATTCCAGAGTATCAAACTCCTAAAGTTACAAAAAAAGAAATTGATGAAAAAAAAGAAGAATTATTAAAAAGATTTGCAACTCCTGAAGCTATTAAAACAAAAAGAGCTTTAAAAGAGGGAGATTTTGCTAAATTTGATTTTGAAGGTTTTGTGGATGAAAAACCTTTTGATGGCGGAAAAGCTGAAAATTATATTTTAGAAATAGGTTCTAAGCAATTTATACCAGGTTTTGAAGAAGGCATGGTGGGTATGAAAATAGGAGAAGAAAAAGATATCAATGTTACTTTTCCTAAAGAATATGGAGCTTCTCATTTGGCAGGAAAAGATGCGGTATTTAAAGTAAAACTTCACGAAATTCAAGAACTTAAAATGCCAGAACTTGATGAAGAAATGGTTAAAAAACTTTTACCAAATGAAGAAAAGCCAAGCGTAGAGCTTTTGGAAGAGAAATTAAAAGAGCAAATTAAAAATGAAAAATTATTTAAACTTGTAAATGATGAGCTAAAGGCTAAATTCGCAGACGCTTTGATCGCAGAATATAATTTTGATTTGCCACGCGGTATAGTAGAGCAAGAAACGGATATGCAATTCCGTGCAGCATTTAATACTTTTAGTGAAAAAGAAATTGAAGAGATTAAAGCTGATAAAGAAAAATATCAACAAAAACGTGATTCTTTCAAAGAAGAAGCACAAAAAAGCGTAAAATTAACTTTTATTATTGATGAACTTGCAAAAATTCGTAAAATAGAAGTGAATGATCAAGAGCTTGTTCAAGCGATTTATTTTGAAGCGTATCGCTATGGAATGAATCCAAAAGAACATTTGGATAATTATAAAAAACAAGGAGCTTTACCAGCTGTAAAAATGGCTTTGATTGAAGAAAAACTTTTCAATGATATTTTTATGCCAAAAACAGAAAAATCAAGCAAAAAACAAAAAGAGGATAAATAATGGTTATTCCTTATGTTATTGAAAAATCAAGTCGCGGGGAAAGAAGTTATGATATTTATTCTAGACTTTTAAAGGATAGAATTGTTATGCTTAGTGGCGAGATTCACGATGATCTTGCTGCTTCAATTGTAGCTCAACTTCTTTTTTTAGAGGCTGAAGATCCACAAAAAGATATTTATCTTTATATTAATTCTCCAGGCGGAGTGATCACAAGCGGTTTTAGTATTTATGATACTATGAATTATATTAAGCCAGATGTTTGTACTATTTGCATAGGTCAAGCAGCTTCTATGGGGGCGTTTTTATTAAGTTGTGGAGCAGAAGGCAAACGTTTTGCATTGCCAAATTCAAGGATCATGATCCATCAACCTTTAGGTGGTGCTAGAGGACAAGCAACAGATATAGAAATTCAAGCTAAAGAAATTTTAAGACTTAAGACTATACTTAATGATATTTTGGCTAAAAATACTAAGCAAAAAGTTACTAAAATCGCCAAAGACACAGAAAGAGATTTTTTCATGTCAGCACAAGAAGCTAAAGAGTATGGTTTAATCGATAAGGTTTTAGAAAAAAGTTTTAAATAATTTAAGGTGATGAAATTTTATGATTAGAAAGATTATTACTTATCCTAATCCTAGATTATTTTTAGAATCAGAACCTGTTGTGGAATTTGACTCAAATTTACATGATTTGCTTGATGATATGTATGAAACGATGATCGCAAGTCAAGGAGTGGGTTTGGCCGCTATACAGGTTGATATCCCTTTAAGAGCCTTATTGGTTAATATTGTAGATGAAAATGGGGAGCAAAAAAAAGAAGATTTACTTGAAATTATCAACCCTGAAATTATCCCTTTAAGTGAAGAAACGATCATTTATACTGAAGGTTGTTTGAGTATTCCTGATTTTTTTGAAGAGGTGCGACGCTATAATCATATTTTGTTAAAGTATCAAGATCGTTTTGGAGAGCATAAAGAATTAGAGGCTAAAGATTTTTTAGCTGTAGCTATTCAGCATGAAAATGACCATTTAAATGGACATTTGTTTATAGAAAAAATTTCTTTTTTAAAAAGGCAAAAATTTGATAAGGATTTTAAAAAGAAATTGAAAAATCAAAAAAAAGCTAAATGAAAAAATTAAAATGCATCAGTTATGGTGAAAATTTAGACATTATTGATGTAGAATCAACTTTTACAAGAGGTTTGCCTAATTTAAGCATAGTAGGACTTGCAAATACAGCGATCAAAGAAAGTATTGAGCGTATAAAAGCGACGCTTTTAAGTTGCGATTTTACATTTCCAGCTAAAAAAATTACTATCAATCTAAGTCCATCGGGAATTCCCAAAAGAGGATCGCATTTTGATTTAGCTATCGCTGTGCTTATTTTACTCCAAAATGAAGAATTGGACGATTTTTTTGTAGTGGGAGAATTGGGGCTTGATGGAAGTATAAAAAGCACAAATGAACTCTTTTCCCTTCTTTTGTTTTTATCTGCTAAAATAAATCATGCTAAAGTTGTTGTGCCAAAAAGCATAGCTTTAAAAGCTTCTATGATCCCTAACTTAGAAATTTATGGACTTGAAAATTTAAATGAGGCGATTGAATTTTTCAAAGAAAAAAATTATGAAAAATTTAAATTTTTGCAAAATCACCCTTTATTTAGCAATCCTTTAAAAATCAATGGTGAAATTTTTATCCCTAATGATCGATTTGATCTAGATTTTAAAGATATTAAAGGACAAGAAAAAGCTAAAAAAGCTTGTATGATTGCTGCGCTTGGAATGCATAATATACTTTTTGAAGGAAGTCCAGGAAGTGGCAAAAGTATGTGTGCAAAACGCCTAGTTTATATTATGCCTCCTCAAAGCTTGAGTGAAGTTTTAATGCAAAATGCTTATATGTCTTTAAATTCTAAAGAATGCGAATTTGCTAAAACAAGAGCTTTTCGTCATCCGCATCACACCTCTACTAGAGCCAGTATTTTTGGAGGGGGTGCTAAAAATGCTAAAATTGGAGAGGTGGCACTCGCAAATGGAGGGGTTTTGTTTTTTGATGAATTTCCACATTTTAATAAACAAATCATAGAAAGTTTAAGAGAGCCTTTGGAGGATTATAAAATTCATATTTCAAGGGTGAATTCTAAAACCACCTATGAAACAAAATTTAGCTTTGTTGCAGCACAAAATCCTTGCCCTTGTGCTAATTTATTTTCTAAAAATTTATCTTGTACTTGCACAGATAATGAAATTAAAAAATACAAAAATCATATTTCATCTGCTGTGATGGATCGTATTGATTTGTATGTTGCTATGGATGAAATCAGTAAGGATGATAAAGCAAGTGTGACTTCTAAGGAAATGAGTGAAAAAATTTTGCAAGGTTTTATTTTTGGAAAAAAGCGAGGACAGAAAGAATTTAATGGAAAATTAAAAGATGAGGATTTACAAAATTTTTGCCCCTTAGAAAAAGATGCTAAAGATACTCTTGATTTAGCAATTTCTCGTTATAATCTTTCTTTAAGATCTGTTAATAAGGTTTTAAAAGTTTCAAGAAGTATAGCGGATTTACAAGAGAAAGAAATCATAAATAAAAGTCATATTTTAGAAACTTTAAGTTTTAGGATAAGAGGTTAATGATGGAAAATAAAAGCATAGCTATTTTTATCGATGCTGAAAATATTCCCGCAAAATACGCTAAAAGTATTTTTGATATTGCTTCAGATTATGGAGAAATTATTATCAAGCGAATTTATGGGGATTGGACTCAAAAAAATATCCAAAATTGGAAAGAGCAAATCGCGCAATACTCACTCATTGCTATGCAGCAATTTAATTTTGCAGCTAATAAAAATTCTAGCGATATGTATTTGATTACAGAAATTATGAGTGTATTTTATGAGAAAAATATCGATATTTTTGTCATTGTTTCAAGTGATAGTGATTATACTTCGCTTATACAAAAACTTAGAGAAAATAAAAAACAAGTCATTGGTATGGGGCTTGAAAAATCGATACAATCTTATGTCAATGCTTTTAGTGAATTTTTTTATCTAGATCAAGATGAAAGAAAGAAAAAAACTGTTTTAAGCAATGATTATTTAAAAACCTTGATCAATATCACAGAGCAACTTATCGATGAAAAGGGTCGTGCAGAATATGCTCAAATTCGCACAAATATGAATAGAAAGTATTCTGATTTTAATCCGCAAAATTATGGATTTAAAAATTTTCGTGCTTTGATACAAAAATTTTTATCTAAAATGAAAAAATTTAAAGAAAAAAGAGAAAAAAATATTTATTTTTTAGTGGCTAAAGACGATGAAAGCTATTACTGATAATATCCAATTTTTAGAGAAAAATGCCATAAATAAAGGCTTAAGTGAGATTATTTTAATGGAAAATGCTGGCACAGCCCTAGCAAGACTTATTTCGCAAAAAGCTAAAAAATTAGGAGTTAAAAATTCTGAAATTTTATTTTTATTAGGTGGTGGTAATAACGCAGCGGATGGGCTTGTCGCTATAAGACATCTTAAAAAAGCTAAAGCTTATAAATTAGGTTTTAAAGAAAATGATATTTTTAAACAGCAAGAGCAAATTTTAATTAATTTTGGTTTTAAAATGATGAAAAAAGAGCCTAAAATTCATAAATTTAAAATCATTGTTGATTGTATTTTAGGCACAGGATCTAATAGGGCTTTGGATGAAAAGTATTGTGCATTGTTAGAAAAAATCAATAAAAGCAAAGCTTTAAAAATAGCTTGTGATATACCTACAAATTTAGGCTTTAATTCTTGTTTTAAAGCCGATATTACAGCTTGTATGGGTGCTTTAAAAGAAATTTTGCTTGAAGATTTTGCTAAGGAATTTGTAGGAAAAATAAAGCTTTTAAATTTAGGTATAAAAATGAAAAAATTTGCCCCTAAACCACAAAGTAAGCTTTTAGAAAAGAAAGATTTAAAAACGATCAAAAGAAATGCAAATTCCAATAAAGGCAAATTTGGCCATGTTTATATAGTTGGAAATTCAAGTGCGGGAACTTTAGCAGGACTTGGAGCGTTTAATTTTGGAAGTGGTCTTGTATCTTTGGTTGCTAAAAAAACTTTTTCTCCACTTTTAATGTTAAAGCAAAAAATTTCTAATGAAGCCACGGCTATAGCTTTAGGTATGGGGCTTGAAAATTTGGATTTTTTAAAAGATGAGACTTTGCAAAATATTCCTTTAGTTTTGGATGCAAATTGTTTTTTAAGTGAAGCGATTTTGTGGTATTTAAACAGAGAAGATGTTGTGATTACTCCACATCCAAAGGAATTTGCAAGACTTTGGAAAATGTGTTTTGATGAAGAATTAAGCGTGGAGAATTTGCAGAAAAATCGCTTCTTTTATGCGAAAAAATTTGCCAAAAATTGTAATTGTGTTTTGGTTCTTAAAGGGGCAAATCCTATTGTGATACAAAAAGAGAAAATATTTGTGATTAATCTAGGCAATGAGGCTTTGGCAAAAGGTGGAAGTGGAGATGTTTTAAGCGGAATGATAGCCGCACTTTTGGGAGCTAAATTTAAAGCTTTAAAAGCAGCCAAAAATGCTTGTTTGGCACATGCTTTGGTTGCTAAAAAATATAAATTTAATAAAAATAGCTTTGATGCTATAAAACTTGTAAAAGGATTAAAATGCTTATAAAATTAGCAATTCTTTTTAGTGGGAATGGGAGTAATTTGGAAAATATTTTAGAAAAACTCCACCAAAAAACTATAAGAGGCAATACTTATGAAGTGGCACTTTGTCTTTGTAATAAAAAAAATGCTTTTGGCATACAAAGAGCTAAAAAATACGGACTTGAAAGTGTGATTGTGGAGCATGAAAATTTTTCTTCTAGGGAAGAATTTGATCAAGTTTTAGTAGAAAAAATTCAGCAAAGTGGCGCGGATTTAACCATATTGGCTGGATTTATGAGAGTTTTAAGTCCAGTTTTTACAAAAAATATTAAAGCGATCAATCTTCATCCTTCTTTACTTCCACTTTTTAAAGGAGCTCATGCGATAGAAGAGAGTTTTAAAAGCGATATGAAGGTGGCTGGAGTGAGTGTGCATTGGGTCAATGAAGAACTTGATGGCGGGAAAATCATTGCTCAAAAAGCTTTTGAAAAAGAAGAAATGAATTTTGATGAATTTGAAGAAAAGATTCACAATCTAGAATATGAGATTTTACCTAATAGTGTAGTAAAAATATTTGAAAAGCAATGCAATTAAGGAAAAATAATGTTTGAATGGGTTTTTAGCTTTGATTCTTGGATCGTTTTGATCACTTTAACCGCACTTGAAATTGTGCTTGGGATTGATAATATTATTTTTTTAGCTATTTTAGTGGCTAAGTTACCTCCAAAATCTCGAGATAAAGGGCGTATTTTAGGTCTTGCTTTTGCGATGATCACACGAATTTTACTTCTTTTATCACTTTTTTGGGTTATGAAGCTCACAAAGCCTTTGTTTGATATCTTGGGTAATGAAATTTCAGGTAGGGATTTGGTGCTTTTGCTTGGAGGACTTTTTTTGATTATAAAATCCATGAAAGAAATTAAGGATCAAATTTTACACAAAGAAGAAAATGAAAGTCAATTTAAGGCGAGTAATAAACTTTGGGTAGTTGTAGCTGAAATAGCGATCATAGATATAGTCTTTTCTTTAGATAGCGTGATTACTGCTGTGGGAATTGCTAAAGACGTTACAATTATGATTATAGCAGTAATTCTTGCCGTAGCAGTGATGCTTTTTGCTTCTAAGCCGATTGCTAGTTTTGTTGAAAAATATGCTTGTATAAAAATTTTAGCACTGACTTTTTTAGTGTTAATTGGTGGCGTTTTGGTGGCCGAAGGTTTTGATTTGCATATAGATAAAGCTTATGTTTATGTAGCTATGGTTTTTGCTTTAATCGTTCAAATGTTAAATATTTTAGATCAAAGAAAGGAAAAAGATGCCTAAAGATGTTAATGGAGTCGAGTTAAATTCAGGAGATAATGTAAGCGTGATCAAGGATCTTAAAGTAAAAGGAGCTAGTGCTACTTTAAAAAGAGGGACAACCATAAAAAATATTAAATTAAGTTCAAAAGATAATGAAATTGAAGCTAGAGTGGATAAATTTGGCACTATTGTTCTTAAAACAGAATTTTTAAAGAAAATTTAGGTAAAAAGTTGCGAATTTTACTCATATTGCGAGGAAATTATTACGCAGGACAAGAAGAATTTATTGCTCAAAATCAATTACAAGATTATACGCTTGATTTAAATTTTTTTCGTTTGCTTTCTGGAAGTGTGAAAGAAGTTGCAAGTGAATATAGAAATTTAAACACTAAAAACGATACTCAGCTTTATAAAATTTTATTTACCCTTTTAGAATTGCGTATGCAAAAGGGTGAATTTTGCATTATTAATGCTTATGATCAAGTTTTGAAAAATTATAAAGAATTAGCGAATAAATATCGCTATACAGTTTATATTGTAGAATTTAAAAGCTCTTTAGAGCAATGTTTTACAAAAAATATACAAAAAGCCAAAGAAAAAGGTTTTTTAATCCCTTACGCCCTTTTAGAAAGAATGCATTTTTTACTGGAAAAAACTCCTAAAAAATATCCGATTTTAACTCCTCAAAATTGGAGAGAATGTCTTTATAAAATCCCTGATTTAAGTGCTTATAAAAAGATTCACCATATAGGAGATATACAAGGGTGCTATAGTGTTTTAAGAGAATATATTAAAAAAATCAAAGAAGATGAGTATTATATTTTTTTAGGAGATTATATTAATAGAGGCATAGAAAATGGTAAGGTTTTGAAATTTTTATTAAAAATTTGCGAAAAAGAAAATGTGTGCTTGTTGGAAGGAAATCATGAAAAATATCTTATAAATTGGGCAAATGGAGAATTTGCTAATTCTAAGGAATTTAATGAAAATACATTAAAAGATTTTAAAAAAGAAAAACTCACCCCAAATGACGCGCAAAAATTTTATCCTTATTTAAAAGAGTGTTTGTATTATAAATTTGAAGATAAATTGATTTTTTGTTCTCATGGAGGTGTAAATGTCTTGCCTTCTGAACCTTGGCAGATTAGCTTTATGCCAAGTTATGATTTTATCTATGGGGTTGGGCATTGTGAAAATAGCCAAAGCATTGCTAATCAGTTTTGCAATTTAAACAAAGAAAATATTTATCAAATTTTTGGGCATAGAAATAGAGAAAAGCTACCAACTCAAATTGCAAAGCGTGTTTTTTTATGTGAAGGGAAAATCGATGCTGGGGGTTATTTACGTGTAGTGACTTTAAATAAAGAAGGTTTTAAGTGTATAGAAATAAAAAATAATATTTATAGAAAGAAGTAAGATTAGCTTACTTCTTCTTCATTGCCGGTTTTTTTTACAACCTTAACTCGCTCTATGGAATTTCCATCCATTTTTTTAACTTCATAATAACAAAGCTCATCTTCTATGCGATCGCCAACCACTGGCAAACGACCCAATAGATTAAAAACATAGCCTCCTATAGTAACTTGTTCAAGATCTTCATTATAGCTGATTAAAAGCATTTCTTCGACGGTTTCTATATCGCAACGTCCTTGAAATTCATAAATATTATCAGCAAGTTTTTTATAACTATCTTCTTCATTTTCATTTTTAATCTCGCCGATAATTTCTTCCATGATATCTTCCATGGTTAAAATTCCAGCAGTACCGCCATACTCATCAATAACAAGTGCAGTATGAGATCTTTCTTTATTCATTCTTACTAAAACTTTTGAAATGCTGATATTTTCAGGAACTAAAATAAGAGGTTTAACAAAAGAATCTAAATTTTTACTTTTAGAATTGAGTTCATTTTGGACGATATCGCGTATATGAATCATACCCAAAATGCTATCTTTAGAACCGTCTATATAAGGAAAACGTGTGTGTTTGTGCTCACAAATAATTTGCATATTTTCCTCATAAGTTTTTTGTTTATTTAAGCAAATCATATCCTTACGCGGTGTCATAACCTCTTTTGCAACTGTATCTGAAAAATCAACTGCATTACGGATAATTTCAGTTTCAAATTCATCTAAAACTCCGCCTTTTTGACTTTCACTTGCAATGATTTTAATCTCTTCTTCGCTGTGGGTTAATTCACTTTCTTTAGCGGGTTTGATTCCAAAAATTTTTAAATTTATTGCTGCTAGAAAATCAAAAATTTTAATAAAAGGCAAAAAGAGTATCCAAAACCAATTTAAAGGTCTAGCTATCCAAAGTACAGCTTTATCAGCTATAGCTATAGCTATTGATTTTGGCACAAGTTCTCCTAAAACCACATGTAAAAGAGTGATAATGCTAAAGGCGATAATAAAAGAAATAGTATGAATAAGAACAGCATTAAAACCTAATTTTAATAAAGCAGATTCAAGCATTTTTGCAACGGCTGGTTCACCGATCCAACCTAAAGCAAGAGAGCTTAAAGTTATACCTAATTGACAAGCACTCAAGTAAGTATCAAGTCTAGAAGTAACTTCCAATGCCTTTTTAGCACCTGATTTTTTTTCTTTAACCATTTCTTCGATTTTTGTTCGTCTTACTTTAACAATACTAAATTCAGATAAAACAAAAAATCCATTTAAAAGCACCAAAAGCAGTGCAACAAAAACCATAAATATAGAATATCCTATATCAAAAGATGATGAAGGTAAAGTTTGATTTAGATCAAAAACCTGACTGGGGTCCAATGAAACTCCTTATAATTAAAATAAAATACTTAATTATACAATTAAAAGTAAATTTTTTGCTTAATTTTTTACTTCAAAGATTTTTTATAATCTATATTGATTTCAAATTCTTTTAAACGCTTATAAATACTTCTAAGTTGGGTAATAGTTGTCCAATTTGTGATAAAAACGCTAAAAGAACTTCTGACTTGATCAAATGCATTATTGATTTGCATTACAATTCCAAGCGTAATAATACCTCCAAAAAGACTTGGAGCCATGATTAAAAACGGAATAATAACAATAATTTGCTCAAATAAAATAAGCCAAATATTAAAATAACCATAATGCAAGAAAAGTCTTTTGTAGCTAAATTTAAGTCCAGTAAAAAGTTCTATTATGGTTTCATTTTTCGCAAATTTTTCTCGGTTATCTTCGGCATAGACTAATTCCTTCCTAAAGGCCGCTTCTACTTTTTGATTGTTATATTCAAGTCCTGGAAGTTTAATCCCTACAAACCAAGAAGCTATCAAACCACCCAAAGAAATAAAAAGGGCAACATAAACAAGTAATCCATCTGTATTTTTTAAAAAATAAAAGCTTGAATTTTCATCCAAATTTAAAAACAATGCCTTAGTAGCTAAATCACTTAAATTCCACAAAATAGGAATAAAAGCTATAAGAGTCATTAAAGCTTTTACAAACGAAAGTCCAAGACTTTCTACAATTTTAGAAAAATTATAAACATCTTCTTGAATTCTTTGAGAACTTCCTTCGATATTGTCATTTTTATTTTTCCAAAATTTTAAATAAGAAAAAGTCATGGCTTCTCGCCATTTAAAAGCATAAACGCTTGCAAAATAAATATTAATTGTTGCAATGAGAACATAAGGGATGGCAATGCCTAAAAAAACAAAAATGAGTGAATAAAAATCTTGCAAATCATAAAAAGGTTTTTCAAGTATCGCGGGTGTTTGAAGAAAATATTTTAATAAATTTTGATAATAATAAATTGCAAATTTATTAATAAAATTAGCATTTTCAAAAGAATTTTTAGCTTGTTCTTTCGCCTTTATAATGCTTTGCACTACTGAATTAATTTGATCTAGAGATAAATTTTTATCTTTAATTTTTTGAGAAATTTGCGTTAAGTTTTGTTCTTTATAATCTTTTTGTTCTTCTAAAATTTGGATAATTTGCCTAAAAATATCTTTGTCAATATAGGATGAATTTTGCGTGGTTTCTATATTTAGTCTTTGTTTGTTTTCATTTTGGATTTCTTGAATTTTTTTAGCTTTGGCTTTTTCATACACAAAACTTTGATTATAGTCTTTAGAGTCAATGTTAAGTTCTCTAAGTAAAGAAGGCGTGATTTTAAAATCTTGCTTGAATTTTGCTTCGTCAAAATTTAAAACAATGGCATTAATTTTTGGTTTTTGGATGGTGTTATAAAAGTCATTATACCAAGAATTAAGTGCCACATTAAAACTTGTTTGCAAATATAAAAAAAGCAAAAGCAAAAAAAGCCCTAAATAAGCCCACAAAGCCCACTTTTTAGAAGCAAAAAAAGAATGAAACATCAATCTCCTTATTTATTTATATTTTGATATTCTACTTTAGCAAGGTAAAAAATGATATAATATAACTTTAGTTTATTAAAGGAATGAAGAATGAAAAATCTTTTAATCATAGGCGCAGGAGGTGTTAGTCGCGTAGCTACTGTAAAATGCGCAATGAATTCTGATACTTTTTCTAAAATCACTTTAGCCAGTAGAACTAAAAGCAAATGTGATGAAATTGCCGCTTTTATTAAAGAGCGTTTGGGGGTGCAAATTCAAACCGCACAAATTGATGCTGATGATAGTGATGCGGTTGTAGAGCTTATCAAAAAAACAGGGGCGCAAATTTTGCTTAATGTTGCTTTACCTTATCAAGATTTAAGCTTAATGGATGCTTGTATAAAGGCAGGAATTCATTATATAGACACAGCAAATTATGAACACCCTGATTTAGCTAAATTTGAATACAAAGAACAATGGGCCAGAAATGAAAAATTCAAAGAAGCTGGAATTTTAGGACTTTTAGGAAGTGGATTTGATCCAGGGGTGACTAATGTTTTTTGCGCTTATGCTCAACAAAATTTATTTGATGAAATTCATTATATTGATATTTTAGATTGCAATGCGGGTGATCATGGTTATGCTTTTGCAACTAATTTTAATCCAGAAATTAACTTACGCGAAGTTTCAGCTAAAGGACGTTACTGGGAAAATGGGCAATGGATAGAAACAGAACCGATGCAAATAAAAATGGAATGGGATTATCCAGAAGTTGGAGTCAAAGATAGCTATTTGCTTTATCATGAAGAGCTTGAAAGTTTAGTTAAAAATATCAAAGGACTTAAAAGAATTCGATTCTTCATGACTTTTGGTCAAAGTTATCTTACCCACATGAAATGCCTTGAAAATGTTGGAATGCTTGGAATTAAACCTGTAATGCATCAAGGAAGAGAAATTATTCCGATTGAATTTTTAAAGACTTTATTGCCAGATCCTGCAAGTTTAGGTCCTAGAACTAAAGGTTATACTAATATAGGTTGTGTGATACGCGGGATTAAAGATGGTAAGGATAAGCAAATTTATATTTATAATGTTTGCAATCATGAAGAATGCTACAAAGAAACTGGAGCGCAAGCGGTAAGTTATACTACAGGAGTCCCTGCGATGATAGGCACTAAGCTAATTGCTAAAGGAATTTGGCAAGGTCAAGGCGTGTTTAATATGGAGGAATTTGACGCTAAACCTTTCATGGATGAACTTAATTCTAGTGGGCTTCCTTGGAAAATCATCGAAATGACGCCAAATTTAGGGGAGTAAGTGTAAAACACTTACTTTTGCCCTATGTAGATAAAATGTTGCACACTACCTTCAAAATTATAAAGATTAATAAGCTCGTAATCACCCCAAAATAAGGGCTTGAAAGGTTTAAAATCTTCTTTTAGTTCTTCAATATCTTTGGTAAAGCGAATAAAAGAAGAACCACTTAATCTACCGCTTGGACATCCTTTGACTTCGCGTAAGCCATTTTCCATAACCTCTCCTCTTTCACACATGCTGTAACCTTTATCACTCATCATAGTTGCGAAGATAATAGCACCTTCATTGCAAATATCATATAATTCTTGAACGGTTTGTTTAAAACTTTCAAAAGGAAGATAATAAAGACTTTGATTGGCTAAAATCAAATCCATTTTTACATTAAAAAGATTTTTTATACTTGAATTTGGAGCAATAACATGAAAATTGTTAGAATCTAATTTAGGATCTCTTTCCCAAATTTCTTTTAAGCTAGGAACTATATCTAAGCCATAAGCTTTATACCCCCCCCCAGTGATATCTTGAAGATATTTAGAATGCACACCATTACCACAACCAAAATCTAGCAAATTTCCGCTTGTTTTATTGAGTTTATATTTTAAAATTCTTTCATAAAACCTTATAACATGACCATCAGGATATTGTAATCCATAGCCTTCTTTTTCGTATTTTTGAGTGTAAGCAGATAAAGAATTATCCATAAATTTCTCCTTTGTGTTTAGATATAAAGTATAATATTATATAAAAAATTAAAAAATAAAAATTTAATATTTAGATTTCAATATTTTGAAAAAAATCAGAAATTTCAACTTGTAATACTTTTGATATTTTGTATAAATGTTCTAAATTAAAATGGATATTATTATATCCAGATTCAGCTCCACCCACCAAAGAACAAGATTTATAACCTATTTCTAAGCTAAGTTCTAATTGAGACAAACCTTTTTCTTTTCTAATTCTCGCAACATTCTTAGCTACATTTCTATGAAATTGTTCGATTTCATCTTGAGTAAAATTATAAAACAACTTTTTACCTTTAATCTATTATTATAGATTAAATTAGAAAGGAAGTTTTTATGAAAAAACTAGTAATGTTAGTTTTTAGTATTATTTATTTTAGGTTGTGGAAGTGGAGAATCTCCTATTCAAATTGAAACTTTTGAACAATATAATCCATTATTTCATTCAAAATCAAAATTTTTAAAAATTACTTCTTTGGTGGATTCTGTGAAAATTACCGATATAGTCCCTAATCGTGGAAAATGCAAAGTTGGGGGGGGGGCATTTTAGATCAAGGCAAAGTTAAAATTAATAAAGTATTGAAATACGGACAAGTCTGGGACTATATCCCTATAACTGGATGTGGTAAATTGTTAGAAGTTCAAGTAAAAACGGATAAAGGAGAATGGAATTTTAAATTTTAACTATTCCGCATAAAGCGGAATAGAATCATTTTACTGGATGAAGTTCGTTAGCATAGAAGCTGATTGAATTTATACCTTCTTTTAAAGCCCACTCATAAGCTTTTGATACAAAATCCCAATTGATATGAGCATAGAATTTTTCCAAATAAGCAGGACGAGCATTACGATGATCTACATAATAAGCATGTTCCCAAACATCAACTACAAGTAAAGGAATTTTATCTTCAGTGATAGGAGTAGCAGCATTTGAAGTTGCGATTAATTCTAATTTTTGATTTTTGCTGTTATAAACAAGCCAAAACCATCCAGATCCAAAAAGACCTGTAGCTCCTTTAATAAATTCAGCTTTAAAATTCTCTAAAGAACCGAATTCTTTTTCTAAAGCTGCCTTTAAATCCCCTTTTATTTCACAGGCATTTGGAGTGATACAATCAAAATAAAAATCATGATTATAAACTTGAGCTGCATTGTTAAAAATTCCACCATTTGATGATTTGATAATGCTTACAAGATCTTTATTTGCAAATTCCGTATCTTTAATAAGATTATTTAAATTAGTTACATAAGTATTATGATGTTTTCCATAATGATAATTAAATGTTTCAGCACTTAAAAAATCGCCAAAAGCATTGATATCATAAGGTAGTTTTCTTAATTCAAACATATTTTCTCCTTTTTTATTTTTGGTAAAATATTGTAACATAAAAAGTTATAAAAAAGTAATTTAAAATAAGCTTTATGAAAAATATTTTTTTGGATTTTTAATTTTTTGGTAGATTTATGAGTGGTGACCCATACGAGACTCGAACTCGTGTTACCGCCGTGAAAGGGCGATGTCCTAACCGCTAGACGAATGGGCCTTTTATACATTTTTGAAAATTAATAAAGCGAAATTATATATTTTTAATTCTTAAATATCCATTAAAATTATTTTATCTATGAAAAAATTAATATTTTTTGATTATAATTTCATTTTATTTTTGGAGTTTTTATGGATTATTTAAGTCTTATTTTTCTTTCTTGTGCTTTAGCAATGGATGCCTTTGCAGTTTCTTTGTGCAAGGGTTTTAGTGTTAAGAGATTAAATTTGAAACATTATTGTATTGTAGGTGCTTATTTTGGTGGTTTTCAAGCCTTAATGCCTGTTTTTGGATATATTATTGGCTTAAGTTTTGCGTCTTTTGTGGCAAGTATTGATCATTGGATAGCATTTATTTTACTCGGTTTTATTGGGGTAAAAATGATCAAAGAAGCACTTGAAAATGAAGAATGTGATATTCATGCTAATCAGTTTGATTTTAAGATTATGTTTTCTTTGGCTATTGCGACTAGCATTGATGCTTTAGCGGTTGGAGTTAGTTTTGCATTTTTAGAAACTCCTTTGTTTATAGCAGTTTTATTTATCGGTTTTATCACTTTTGTATTTTGCGTTTTAGCTTTGAAAATAGGTAATAAATTTGGAGTTTTCTTAAAAAATAAAGCCGAATTTTTAGGAGGGGCTGTTTTGATTATTTTGGGTGTAAAAATTTTAATCGAGCATTTGTTTTTTAATGCGTGAATTTTTGTTTTAAAATTTCAAAAGCTTCATTAAAATTTAAAGCTATGCTTTGAAATTTTCTATTAAATGTTCTTTGTCGTTTGGCAAGTTGTGCGGTGTGCGTTGTGATTAAATTTTCAAGTTCATCAAAAGAAATTTTTCCATCTAAATATTCTTTACATTCTTTTAAACCTATGCAATTTAAAGCTTTAGTGTCGCGATGAAATTGAGAAAAAAGCTTTTTAGCTTCTTCTAAAAGACCTTCTTCAAGCATTTTTTTAGTTCTCATTTTTATGCGATCTCTTAGCAAATTACGCTCCCAAACGATTTCATAAATTTCTATATTTTTCAAAACTCCTTCTTTTTGCGTTTGCTTTAAAAAAATACTAGGAATTTCTTTTGTGATCTCATAAATACTCAACCATTTTTTCAAACGATAAGTGTCATTTTTTTCCACTTTAAAACTAGGATCGATTTTACACATTAAAGAGTAAATTTCATCATTGCTTAGATCAGTTTTTATTTCTTCTATTTTTTGGCTTAAGCCATCCATCATGGTTTTTAAATAAAATCCAGTTCCACCTGTTATAATTAAAGGTAAATTTCTT
This sequence comes from Campylobacter sp. 2457A, assembly GCF_020135895.1. NCBI lineage: Bacteria > Pseudomonadati > Campylobacterota > Epsilonproteobacteria > Campylobacterales > Campylobacteraceae > Campylobacter > Campylobacter sp. 2457A. Next base: position 19,840 of record NZ_JACHTO010000005.1, read on the forward strand.
AATTTGGCAAATTCTTTAGCCTTTTGATATTCTTTGATAAATAACTCCACATTAAAATGCTCATCAACACTGATTAAATCTATGCCAAAATAATGAAAATTTTCAAGTTCTTCTTTAGAAGGTTTAGCACTTGCGATATTGATTTCTTTATACACACAAAGACTATCAAGGCTTAAAATAACTGCATTAAAATTTTTGGCTAATAAATTAGCCAGATGAGTTTTTCCACTCGCAGTTGTTCCGATAATAGCTATTTCAAAAAACATAAAATGAATTTATCCTAAAATTTATTAAAATTTGAGTAAAATCATAGCAAAAATTTTTAAAGCGGAAAAATGAATTTATTTTGGACAAAATTTAAAGATATTTTAGAACTTATTGTATTTAAGCATTCTATTTTTGCCTTGCCTTTTTTGTTTTCATCGATGATTGTGGGCTCAAAGCTTGCAAATGGTACAGCTTGGTTTGGTTTTAAGGCTTTGATTTTGGGTATTATGTGTGCTGTGAGTGCTAGAAATTTTGCGATGGCAAGTAATCGTTTAATGGATGAAGATATAGATAAAGATAATCCACGTTGTGCTAATCGTCCCAATATAAGCGGAAAAATTGGTAAAAAAAGTATTTGGATATTTATTATTTTAAACGCTTTGATTTTTGTGCTTTGTTCTTATTTTATTAATCCTTTGGCTTTTTATCTTTCTTTTCCGGTACTTTTTGTTTTGGCAATTTATTCTGCTTTTAAGCGTTTTAGCTCTTTAGTACATTTGGTTTTAGGCTTTTGTTTGGGTTTAGCTCCTATAGCTGGAAGTGTTATCGTGATGGGTGAAATTCATATTTATAGTGTTGTTTTATGTTTAGGGGTTACTTTTTGGACTGCCGGATTTGATTTGCTTTATTCTTTGCAAGATATGGATTATGATAAAAAAACGGGACTTTTTTCAATCCCTGCTCAATTTGGTGCTAAAGCAACTTTACTGATTTCTGCCTTTTTTCATGTTTTAGCTGTATTATTTTGGTTGCTTTTTGTTTGGCAAGTTTGGGGCGTAGCTTTGGGATATATTTCATTATTTGGCGTATGTGTTTGTGGCGTGATTTTGCTTTTTGAGCATAAAATTGTTCATAATAATTTTGATCGTATTGATAGAGCATTTTTTACTTTAAATGGCTATTTGAGTATGATATTTTTTATTTTTATTTTGGTTGATTTATTATGGAATTAAAATTATTTAAAGCTGGATTTGAAGCTGATTTGGAAAGTTGCAAGATAGAAGATAATCATTTTTTACAAGAATATCTTAAGCTCGGAGCCATTTCACAGCTTTCAAAATGGAAAAAAATGGCCACTCGTATTGATTTTAGCGATGGAGAAAAGATAATTTTTGATTTAATTTTAAGTTTAAAAGAAGATATTTTAAGGGTAGAAAGCGCTATAAATAAAGATGAAGAACTTATGCCTTTAAAACAAAAATCCATCGTAGAATCTTTAAATTTTGAACATCTTAATTTTTTAGAAAATATTTTAGAAATTGATCAAGAATACTACATAAGGTTTAGTCTTAATAATCAAAAAATGGCGCTTTTTGCAAAAGCTAAAAGTCAAACCTTAGCACAAATCATTAAGATTAAGCCAGAAGATAAAACAGCATTTGATGCCTTTGTTGTTGAGGTACAAAGAGATATGATTAGAAATAAAAAGGAGCTAGAACATGAGTAATGATGTGATTTATTTGGTTTTTGTATTTGTGCTTTTAGTTGCAATGTTAGCTTATATTAATATCAAAGAAAGAGAAAACAATACAAAACTTACAAAGCTTCAAGGAGTGATTGAGGATATAACTAAAGAAATGCATTATTTTCGCAAAGAACTTGGGATAAAAGAAGAAGATGAAAATGATGAAGAAGACTATAAAATCACACTTTTGAAAGAAGAAATGCAAATTGAACTTGAAAAACAAATCAGTGCTAAAATTACTCCTGTTTTAAGAACTCTTAAAACGATGGAACATATCATAGAGGATTTTCAAAATGAACAGCAAAATCGTCTTTTAAATTTAGAGCAAAAAGCACAAAGTATGACTAAGCTTACTCCAAATTATGATACAGAAGAACAAAAAATTATTGATCTGTTTAAAGAAGGAAAAACCATAGAGCAAATCGCCAAAGACTTAAGAATAGGAATTGGAAATGTTGAGCTTGTTTTAAAATTTAAACAGCTTATAAAATAACATTAGGGGTTTTAATGCTAATTGACCAATTTGGTAGAAAAATTGATTATCTTAGAATTTCGGTAACTCAGCGATGTAATTTTCGTTGTCTTTATTGTATGCCAAAAATTCCATTTAATCACCAACCTAAAGAAAATTTATTGAGTTTTGAAGAACTTTTTTTATTTGTAAAAGCAGCCATTGATGAAGGAATTGAAAAAATTCGCATTACCGGAGGTGAGCCTTTATTGCGTAAAGATTTAAGTATTTTTATTAAAATGATTCATGATTATAAAAAAGAGCTTGATTTAGCTATTACAACGAATGGATTTTTATTAAAAGACTTTGCTAAAGATCTTAAAAATGCAGGCTTAAAACGTTTAAATGTTTCACTGGATACCTTAGATGAAAAAAAGGCAAAACAATTAGCACAAAAAGATGTTTTATCAAGTGTTTTAGCTGGAATTGAAGAAGCTTTAAATGTTGGATTAAAAGTTAAGTTAAATACCGTTGCGCTTAAAAATTTAAATGATGATGAGCTTATAGCTCTTTTAGAATTTGCCAAAGCTAAAAATATACAAATTCGTTTTATAGAATTTATGGAAAATACTCATGCTTATGGAAAATTGCAAGGTTTAAAAAGAGATGAGATTATCCAAATTTTAAGCCAAAAATATGATGTAAAACTCATTAAAAAGGCGGAAAAAGCTCCAGTGAGTCTTTATAGTGCTAATGATTATGAATTTGGGATCATTGATCCACATAGTCATGAATTTTGCGATTCTTGCAATCGCATCCGTCTTAGTGCTGAAGGGCACTTAATACCTTGTCTTTATTTTGATGAAGCTTTGAGTATTAAAGAGGCAATTAGAAAAGGTGATGTAAAAGCTGCTGTGGAAATTTTACAAGAAGTATTACGTAATAAGCCTGAAAAAAATAAATGGAGTGTTGTAGATAATGAAACTTCATTGCGTGCTTTTTACCAAACCGGAGGTTAAGTTTGCAAATCGTTGAGACTTTTTTAAGCGTCCAAGGAGAGGGTAAATATAGCGGAAAGTTAGCTATTTTTGTCCGTTTTGCAGGTTGTAATTTTAATTGCAGCGGTTTTGGGGTTGAAATCAAAAAAGATGGAAAAATTCTTAAAGGTTGCGATACCATAAGGGCTGTTTTTACTCAAGAATTCAAAGAAAAATATAAAAATCTAAGTGCGGATGAAATTTTTAATCAAATAATAAAACTTAAAGATAAATTTAATCCTATAGTTGTAATTACTGGCGGAGAGCCTTTGATCCATCATCAAAATTCTGAATTCATTATTTTGATCAAATCCTTATTAAAAGCGAATTTTGAAATTCATTTTGAAAGCAATGGTAGTATAGAGATTGATTTTTCAAAATATCCTTTTTATAAAGAATGTATTTTTGCCTTAAGTGTTAAATTGGAAAATAGCGGAGTAGATCGTAATAAGCGTTTAAATTTTAAAGCTCTTAAATCATTTAAAGATAATGCTAAAGATAGTTTTTATAAATTTGTATTAGATGCAAATACGCTAAATAACTCTTTGGAAGAAATTTTAGAAATTTTGAAAGAGGCTCCTAATGAAGTTTTTTGTATGCCTATGGGGGAAAATCAGATGAATTTAGACAAAAATGCAAAAAAAATTGCTGAATTTTGTATTAAGAATGGATATAATTATTCTGATAGAATTCATATTCGTTTATGGAATGATAAAGAGAGTGTATGATTATTAGAAAATTATTTGAATTTGAAAACGCCCATATTGTTAGATTTTGTTCTTCAAAACGTTGTAAAAGTAGCATACATGGACATTCTTACAAGGTTGAAGTTTTGCTTGAAAGTCGATATTTAGATAATGCAGGAATGGTTTATGATTTTGGGCTTTTAAAAACTTATATACGCCAGATTATTGATAGTTTTGATCATGCTATTACACTTTTTAATCAAGATGATCAATCTTATTTACAAGAAATGAAAAAATATTCTCAAAGATGGATTACTTTACCTGTTAATGTGAGTGCGGAAAATTTTTGTCGCGTGTTTTTTATACTCATTGATGCTTTGCTTAAGCAAACAAAGATGGTTAATGGAGAACAAGGTGTGAATTTGCAAAGTATTATAGTTCATGAAACAAGAACAGGTTACGCTCAAGCTTTTAAAGACGATGCTTATTCAGATATTTTGCCAAAAATTTCTCTTGATGATATTGAATTTTCACCAGCCATTAAAGCAGAATGGAATGATATAGATTTTTATGATAAATTAAAAAATTTGCATATTTTTACAAATCCTAAGGAGATCTAATGGGCAAAATTTTAACTATTTTTATAAGTTTTTTTATCGTTTTATCGATCAGTGCTTGCGGTGATAATGATGAGTTAAATTCTAAAAAACAAAATTCTACAGAAGATAAAGTTGAGCTAGAAAAAAGCGATGAATCAACCCAATTAAGTGATACAAATTTACCTTTGCCTGTGGATGATGAATCAGATAATTTTAATACATCCTATAATGCAAATTCTAGTGTTATAGGTTCTTTATATAAACAAAAATGTGCTAGTTGTCATGGAGAAAAAGGAGAATTAAGGCCTAAAAAAAGTGTAGCTATTAGAAATTTAAGTTTTGAGAATTGGACTTTGAAAATTCAAAAATTAAAAGATGATTCTCATGCTTTTTTAACAAAAGAACAAAGCGATAATTTAGCAAAATATATCATTAAGGTAAAATAATCATGGAACAAAGTTATCATTTTTTTCTAGCCTTACATCTTTATAGTCTATATGCGAGTGGTTTTTTGATGTTTTTTTACTTGATTTTAACTCAAGGCAATTTTAAAACAGAATTCATTTTTATCCGTAGAATTAGATTATTTTTACCTATATATAATACTTTTTTAGCTTTTATGCTTTTTACAGGCCTTTTGCTTTTAGCTATGAAAAAATTTCAAATGAATTTACATTTTTGGCTAATGATTGCATCTTGGATTTTAATTTTGGCTTTGGCAATTTTTCATTTTGTGCAGTTTAAAAAAGCTCGTAAAATAAGGCGTTATATTGCCTTTAGATGGGTGAGTTTTTTGATTTTATTTTGTGAAATGTTATTGTTATTTTTACCTTTTGTTTTAAAGAAATATTTATAAAATGCAATTTTTATATCATCAAAAAGCTGGTGAGGAAATTTTAAAATTAAAGGGTGAAGAATTTTCTCATCTGAAAGCAAGAAGGGTTAAAGAAAATGAAATATTAACCCTAAGAAATTTGGAGGATGAATTTGTATATGTTTATAAAATTTCTAATCTAGAGCGTCATTCTTGCGAGTTGCATTTTTTAAACAAGGAAAATAAAACAACGCACAAAAAATCCACTTTAAATTTAGCCTTAGCTGTGATAGATATTAAAATTTTAGAAAAAACCCTTCCTTTTTTAAATGAACTTGGGGTTGAAACTTTACATCTTGTTTTCACTGATTTTTCGCAAAGAAATTTTAAAATAGATTTAAGTCGTTTTGAAAAAATCATCGTTTCATCTTGTGAGCAATGCGGAAGAGAAAGTAAAATGAAAATACAAATTTATAATCATATAAAAGATTTTTATGAAAGATTTCCAGAAGCGGTTTTGGTTGATTTTGAAGGGGAAGTGAAGGAATTTGATTTGAATAAAATTTATTTTGTAGGCCCTGAAGGAGGATTTAGTCAAAGTGAAAAACAAATTTTTAAAGAAAAAATTGGATTAAAAGCTCCAAATATTCTTAAAAGTCAAACCGCCATTATATCAATTGCCTCAAAAATACTTCTTTAAAATTTACTTAAATTAATCTATTTTTTATATTATATTTACTATAATCACCGTTTATTGTTTTATTTTTAAGGAAAAGTTATGAAAAAAGAAATTCACCCAGAATATGTAGAATGTAAAGTTAGTTGTGCTTGTGGCAATACTTTTGTAACTAAGTCTAATAAAAATGAATTAAGAGTGGATATTTGTTCAAGTTGTCATCCTTTTTTTACAGGAAGTGAAAAAATAGTTGATGCTGCGGGTCGTGTAGAGAAATTTAAGAAAAAATACGCAATGCAATAATTATGCTCTATTTTATTCCTACCCCGATAGGAAATTTAGGCGATATATCTTTTCGTGCTTTAGAGCTTTTAAAGACTTGTGAAATTTTTTTCTGTGAAGATACAAGAGTAAGCAAGTCTTTACTTTTATCACTTTCTCATAAATTTCAAATTGATTTTAAAACTAAAAAAATGATCGCTTTTCATACTCACAATGAAAGGGAAATTTTAAAAAATCTAAATCCAGAAATTTTCTCCAAAAATGTAGCTTTTTTAAGTGATGCAGGTATGCCAGGTATTAGTGATCCAGGATATACTTTGGTTGATTTTGCTTTAAAAAATGGTATTGAATTCGAAGTTTTGCCAGGTGCAAATGCAGCTTTAGTCGCCCTTGTAAGTTCAGCTTTAAGCGAAAAAGAATTTGTTTTTATGGGTTTTTTGTCCAATAAAGGCAAAGAGCGTATAAAAGATATCCAAAGGGCTTTAAATCATCCTTATGCGAGCATCGTTTATGAATCGCCTAAGCGAATTTTATCTTTAGTGGAGCAAATTTCACTTATAGATGAAAATCGTGAAATTTTTGTAATAAAAGAAATTTCTAAAAAATTTGAAACTAAATTTAAAGGCAAGGCTAAAGAAGTTTTTGATAAATTAAAACAAGCAAATTTAAATGGAGAATGGGTGCTTGTCATCTCAAAAAATCATCAAAATTTAAATCATAATTCTTTATTGGAAAGTGATATTTTAGAACTTGATATTCCTTTAAAAGCCAAAAGCAAACTTCTAGCAAAAATTAATGGAAAAAATCCAAAAGAAATTTATGCAAAACTGCTTTTAAGTCAAAATTAGATAGAATCAAATTCATGATAGTTTATGGAAAACAAATATTTTTTTACATTTTAGAGCATCATAAGGATTTGATTAAAGAACTTTATTTGGCTAAAGAATGTGATAAAGAAATTTTTAAAAAGATTGCAAATTTTGGATTTAAAATTAAAAAACTTGATTTTAAAACAGCTCAAGCTTATGCTAGAGGCGGAAATCATCAAGGTTTTTTGCTTGATATCGAAGAATATCAATTTAAAGAATTAAATTCCTTAAAAAAAAGCGATTTTATAGCCATACTCTGTGGTATTAGCGATGTTGGAAATATAGGATCTATAGCAAGAACTGCATATGCTTTAGGTGTTGGTGGAATTGTTTTTATCGGAGAAAGATTAAATATGGAAGGAGTGATACGCACAAGCAGCGGTGCGGCTTTAGATCTTGATATCGCTTTAAATGGTGATATTTTATCGGTTATAAATGAGTTAAAGCAGGTGGGATTTAAAATTTTTGCCAGTGCAAATGGGGGAAAAGAAATTCATGACTTTAAATTTGAAAAAAACAAAAAAGCTCTCATTTTAGGAAGCGAGGGTTTAGGATTGAGTCAAAAAATAATAAATAAATGCGATGAATGCGTGGGTATAGAGATGAAACATGATTTTGATAGTCTTAATGTCAGTGCAGCTTTTGCAATACTTTGTGATAGGATGATAAATGCTTAATTGGAAAAAAATTGAAGATTTGAATTTAAAAGAAGTTGTGGATAAAACACAAATTGAACTTGATTTTTTAAATGCCTTAATTAAAAAAGATTTTTCAACTTTACATCGTTTTAATGTAAAAGGTTTTATAAAAATTTTGAGTCGAGAATATGATCTTGATTTTACTGATTTTAATGAAGAGTATGAAGCTTATTTAAATGAAAATAATTTAAATACGATTAAAAACAATAATATAAAAATTGCAACCCCAAAGCTTGATGCTTATCATCAAAAATCAACCAATTTTGGTGTTTTGATTGTGCTTTGCATTGTGGCTATTATTCTAGCTTTAGGGATTTATTATTTTGATGCAATTAAAGTTTTTTTTAAAAATGAACAAAATAATTCTAGTCCAGCAGTTGTAGATATCATAGGACAAGCACAAAACAATTTAAAATCTTTAGAAAGTAATGTAGTTATAATCGATAACAAGGCTAAAGAAAAATCAGATGAAAACACAAGTTCTGAAATTGTATCTAATGAACAAGATATTCAAGAGCAAGAACAAAATATAACTCAAAATATAACTCAAGAAACAGATGAAAATACAACGATAGAAAATAATACAACTGTCGAGGATTTCAAACCTGAAGAACAAAACACCCCGATAGAAAGTGTTAATAAAAATGCTTATTTTAAAATTTCTACTAAAACTTGGATTGGTGTTATTGAGTTACAAAAATATAAAAAAACAAGTTTTGTAAAAAGTCAAGATTTTACTCTTCCTTTGGATACCGATCAGTTGATTTTAACAGGTCCTTCTGCTTTAAGTGTTATTGATGAAAATAATAAAGAACATCAATTCCCAATAGGTAATCCTAAGCGTTTTTTGATTAAAGATGGTAAAATCAAAAGTATTTCTTTGAGTGAATTTATGAAGCTTAACAAAGGTAGAGAATGGTAAGAATAGTTTTTCTTTTTTTATTTTTTATACAGACAGCTTTTGCGGTTTCAAGTTTGGAATTGGCTCAAAATTTAGTCAATGATGCCAGTAAAAATTCTCAACTCAAGCTTTTGTTTGCAAATTCTTCTTATTTAGATAATAAGGGAAATTTGGATATTGCCAAAATTTCAAGAGTTTTAAAAATTAACTCTTTGCTTAATTTAAATTTATCCAATTCTCAAACTTTAAAATTAAATTTTAGAGCTAAAGCTGATTCGGTTGTTTTTTTTAAAATTTTATCCGATGCTTTGATTGAAGGTGGATATGTTTATTTTATTCCTACGGAATTAATTTTACATGAGGGAAATATCGATTATACAGTGCAAGTTGATTCTCAATATATATTAGATCCAGGAACTTTGTACAGATTATTGAAAAAAAATTCAGTTTATATAGATAATATCAAACAAATAGGACCTTATTTTTATCAATATGATTTAAATTTTGATAATGCAAAATTAGACACTAATGTCAATATCGCTTTAAATTCTTTAACTGTTTTGGAAAGACCTCTTAAGGATTATATTTTCACAACCAAAAATGCTTCTAAACTAATTATAGATGCAAATGATGCTGATTTTTGGTTCCCTAAAGTATTATTTTTGGATAAAAATCTTAATTTGATTAAAAGCATAAAAAATAATGAACAAAATAACCATTTTGAAGAATTCATTCCAAGTGGATCGGTTTATGTTATAGTGAGTGATATGTATAGTTTAGATAATATCCGCAGAGGTTTAAAAGTACTTTTGAAAAAATAAAGGAAAAAAATGTTTGATGAAATTCGTTTTAACACTATAGAAAGATTACCTAATTATGTTTTTGCTGAAGTTAATGCGATAAAAATGAATGCAAGGCGTTTAGGGAAAGATATCATCGATTTTTCTATGGGAAACCCAGATGGAAAAACTCCGCAGCATATTATTGATAAATTATGCGAAAGTGCCAACAAAGATAAAACCTCAGGATATTCTGCTTCGATTGGAATTTTTAAATTAAGATTAGCAATTTGTGATTGGTATAAAAGAAAATATAATGTTAGTCTTGATCCTGAAAGTGAAGTTGTTGCTACTATGGGTTCTAAAGAAGGATTTGTTAATCTTGCTAGAGCGGTGATTAATCCAGGTGATGTGGCTATAGTCCCAACTCCTGCTTATCCTATACACACTCAAGCTTTTATAATAGCTGGGGGCAATGTGGTTAAAATGCCTTTAGCTTATAATGAACAATTTGAATTAGATGAGGATAAATTCTTTCAAATTTTAAACACAACCTTGCAAGAAAGCGTTCCAAGACCTAAATATTTAGTCGTTAATTTTCCACATAATCCTACAACAGTTACTTGTGAAAAAAGTTTTTATGAAAGATTAGTTCAAATTGCAAAAAAAGAAAGATTTTATATTATTTCAGATATCGCCTATGCCGATTTAACATACAATTCCTACAAAACTCCTTCAATTTTAGAAATTGATGGTGCTAAGGATGTAGCTGTGGAAACTTATACCCTTTCAAAATCTTACAATATGGCCGGTTGGAGAGTTGGATTTGTCGTAGGAAATAAGCGTTTAATCAGTGCTTTGAAAAAAATTAAATCTTGGTTTGATTATGGGATGTACACTCCTATACAAGTAGCAGCAACGGTTGCATTAAATTCCGATCAAAGCTGTGTTGAAAATATCAGATTAAATTATGAAAAAAGAATGCAGGTTTTAATCGAATCTTTTTCTAATATAGGTTGGAATTTATCTAAACCTAATGCAAGTATGTTTGTTTGGGCTAAACTTCCACCTCAAAAAGCTCATTTAAAAAGTTTAGAATTTTCAAAGCAACTTTTACAAGAAGCCAATGTGGCTGTTAGTCCAGGGGTTGGCTTTGGAGAAGCGGGTGATGATTATGTGCGTATCGCTTTAATTGAAAATGAAAATCGCATACGACAAGCTGCGAGAAATATAAAAAAATATCTTAAAGAATAATAATGAAAGTAGCAATTTTAGGTTATGGAACTGTAGGTAGTGCAGTTGTTAAAACTTTATTGGAAAATCAAAAAATTATTAAGGCAAGATGTGGGCAGGATATTATTCCTGTAATTGCTTTAGCAAAAACTCCAAAAAATAATGCTTTAATTCCAGTAACAACGGATTTTAATGAAATTTTAAACCGAGATGATATCGATGTTTTTGTTGAAGTCATGGGCGGAATTGATAAACCTTTTGAACTTATAAGCGAAATTTTAAAAAAAGGAAAAAGCGTTGTAACAGCTAATAAAGCTTTATTAGCTTATCATCGTTACGAGCTTGAAAATTTGGCTAAAAATTTAGCTTTTGGATTTGAAGCTAGTGTGGCTGGCGGTATTCCGATTATTAAAGTTTTAAAAGAGGGCTTGAGCGCTAATAATATAATAGGCATAAAAGGTATTTTAAATGGAACTTGCAATTATATTTTAACTTGTATGCAGCAAGGAATGGATTTTAACAATGCCTTAAAAAAAGCCCAAGAGTTAGGTTATGCTGAATCGGATCCAAGTTTTGATATACAAGGTAAAGATGCAGCCCATAAACTTTTAATCTTAGCCAGTATCGCTTATCATCTTGATGCTAAACCTGAAGATATTTTAATCGAGGGTATTGAAAATATAGGATCTGAAGATATGTATTTTGCTAAAGAGTTTGATTTTACAATTAAGCTTTTAGGCATTGCTAAGTTAAAAAATTCTTGCGTGGAATTAAGAATTCATCCTACCATGATCAGCAAAGATAAAATCCTTTCAAAAGTAGATGGAGTGATGAATGCGGTTTCTATCGAAGGAGATTTGCTAGGAGAGAGCTTGTATTATGGAGCTGGTGCCGGAGGAATGGCAACTGCAAGTGCGGTTATTTCAGATCTTATTGATATTGCAAAAGAAAATCTTAAATCACCTATGTTAGGTTTTAGAAAAAATATCGAATTTAAACTTTTAAAACAAGAGGAAATTTATACAAAATATTATTTAAGAATTAAAGTTGAAGATAGAATAGGTGTATTGTCTGAAATCACGCAGCTTATGTCTAAAAATTTAATTTCAATAGATAGTTTTTTACAAAAATCTAAAAAAAATGAAAATCATGCTACTTTATTCTTTACTACGCATTTTACCTATGAAAAAAGTATCAAAGCTTTGCTTGAAATATTGGAAAAACAAGACTTCATTAAAGATAAACCTTTTATGATGCGTATAGAAGAATAAATGGGATTAAAAGCTTATCTTGATGGCATCAAAGGAGAAGATAAGGCTTGTATTTTTTTAAAAAGGCATAATTTTACTATTTTAGAAAGAAATTTTCACTCCAAATTTGGCGAAATTGATATTATTGCTATAAAAGATGATATATTGCATTTTATAGAAGTTAAATTCACTCAAAATAATTATGATGTTTATGAACGTTTTGATTATAATAAATATCAAAAAATCATCAAAACTATTGAAGTTTATCTTTTAAAAAAAAGATTAAATCATGATTTTCAAGTTGATCTAATTTGCATTAAGGATAATATAATAGAATTTATTCAAAATATTAGTTTTTAAGCTGATATTTAACAAAATAAATTAAAATTAGATAAAACTACGAAAGGAAAAAAATGGGAAAGTATATAGAATTAACTTCTGAAAATTTTTCACAAGTAAAAGAAGGTGTTGCTTTAGTTGACTTTTGGGCTCCTTGGTGTGGGCCTTGCAGAATGCTTGCTCCTGTGATTGATGAACTTGCAAATGATTTTGATGGAAAGGCAAAAATTTGCAAAATCAATACAGATGAACAAGGTGATTTAGCAGCAGAATACGGAGTAAGATCAATTCCTACTTTAATATTTTTTAAAAATGGAGAGGTTGTAGATCAACTTGTAGGCGCACAGTCAAAACAAGCTATTACTGATAAACTTAATTCTCTACTTTAATCTTAAAAAGCTGGCATATGCTAGCTTTTTTCAAATTTCAAATTTATACTAAATAATAATTTTTATTATCTACTATTAAGAATAATTTTTATATTATTACTGATAAAAAATAAAAATAAAAGGAAATTATATGTTAGATTTAGCAATTATAGGTGGAGGCCCTGCTGGTCTTAGTGCCGGTCTTTACGCGACTCGTGGCGGCTTAAAAAATGTAGTGATGTTTGAAAAAGGTATGCCAGGGGGGCAAATTACTTCAAGTTCGGAAATTGAAAATTATCCAGGTGTGGCACAAGTTATGGATGGGATTTCTTTTATGGCTCCTTGGAATGAACAATGTATGCGTTTTGGACTTAAACATGAAATGGTTGGTGTAGAACAAATTTTGCAAAACGATGATAAAACTTTTACGATTAAATTAGAAGGCGGAAAAACACAAACAGCAAAAGCTGTAATTGTTTGCACAGGATCAGCTCCTAAAAGAGCTGGTTTTAAGGGAGAAGATGAATTTTTTGGAAAAGGAGTGAGTACTTGCGCAACGTGTGATGGATTTTTCTACAAAAATAAAGAAGTTGCGGTTTTAGGTGGCGGTGATACGGCATTGGAAGAATCTTTATATCTTGCCAATATCTGCTCTAAAGTCTATCTTATCCATCGTAGAGATGAATTTAGAGCCGCTCCCTCCACAGTTGAAAAAGTTAAGAAAAATGAGAAAATTGAATTGATTACTAGTGCAAGTATTGATGAGGTTTATGGCGATAAAATGGGAGTGAGTGGAGTAAAAGTAAAATTAAAAGATGGCGATATTAGAGATTTAAAAGTTCCAGGAATTTTTACTTTTGTTGGTTTAAATGTAAGAAATGAAATTTTAAAGCAAGACAACGGTCAATTTTTATGTGCTATGGAAGAAGGCGGTCAAGTAAGTGTTGATCTTAAAATGCAAACAAATATCTCAGGACTTTTTGCTGCAGGGGATTTGAGAAAAGATGCTCCTAAGCAAGTCATTTGTGCTGCAGGAGATGGTGCTATAGCTGCACTTAGTGCTATGGCTTATATAGAAAGCTTGCATTAATTTTTTAGGTTAGAAAATTTCTAACCTAATTCGATAATTATAAAAATTTCCTTTCAAATATAAAAATTTATTTTAAAAAAATAATTTAAAATTTTTATATCAATACAGAAGTGTTATTTTAAATATTTAACATCATTTTAATTTCATTATTTAATAAATCAATTCATCAAATTTTATACTAAAAATTCACTGAGAAATCTAATTAATTTATTATTGAGTAATTCATATGAGAATAATTTTATATGTAATATTTTTTAATTTCAGTATAAATTAATAGGGGGGGGGGGATATAATTTTTTTGAATTTAATTTAAGGAGAAAGAATGAGACTAATCATTTGTATTTTGTTACCTTGGCTTGGTTTTTTTACCATAGGAAAACCTTTTTCTGCAATTATATGTTTTATTTTGCAAATCACTCTTATTGGCTGGATACCTGCTATGGTTTGGGCTGTATATGCTCTTAATCAATATAAAACAGATAAAAAAATTGCAAAAATTTTAAAAGAACAAGATAGGGGGAATCAATGAAGTATTTATTATATATTGTTTTAGCTTTTATTTTAAGTGCTTGTTACCAAAAAGGTTTGGAAGTTAATCAAGATAAATTAAATTCTATTGTTATAGGAAAGAGTACGCAAGAAGATGTGGAAAAAATCATAGGTTATCCTGTAAGAAAAACAAGTTTGGGTAATAAAGAGGTATGGTATTACGATTTTACTAGAATTTCTTCTCTTCCTGGATTTGATAAAGACGAAAGTACAGTTTTTGAATTTAATAAAAAAGGTATAGTGATTAAAAAATATAAAACTACAGGTTCTGAAAACTCAAATCCTTTATTAGGTAGTTAATTTAAATAAAAAATACACAACAAAGGAAGAAGTCAGAAAGAGAAGTGATCTTTACTCTAAAAGTAAAAAGGTTTTTATAGAAAAAGAAGAAATTGTCAATAAAAACAATAAATTATTTAGAGTAAAGACGCAAACATCAATAAGTCCAGATGGAGAAGAAGAAATCATCAAGACTGAAACATACCAAATTACTAGATAAAGGAAGAAAAATGAAAAAAATCTTATTTGCGATAGTTGCAGTGTTTTTTATTGCTTGTGATGGAGATAAACTTGTTAAATTTGAATACGAAAAAGGAAATAAAGAATTATTTGAAAAGGCAAATAATCTTATTAAAGAAAAATATCCTGATTCTAATTTTTACTCATGGAAATCGCTAGAAAATATTTCAAGTATCGATAATGCAAAGCAAATTTACAATAAAATTGAAAATTATGTTTATGGAAGCAAACAAGAATATTTCAAAAATGATGAAACACATTATAGTAATTATATCTTGCTAGAAAAAAATGGAAGATATAGAATTTTAGTAGTGGAATGTTCCAAAGCAAGTAAATATAAAAATCCTTTTGGATTAGTAATAAACAATCCTGAACGTTGCAATATAAATGAAATGCTAATCAGACAAAAATAAATCAATAAAGAAATAAAATGAATGAATTAGCTATTTCTGAATTGCCTTCAAATTGGATAGATACCATAAGCTATACAATAGAAAATGCAGTATCGCCTATGTTTCAAAAAATGTTTCAAGGCGTCCATAACGCTTTGTTTAGTGGAATGGGAGCTAGTATTTTTGCAATCTATTGTAATATGGCTTTTAAGATAAACGCAAAAATTTTATAGTAATTAATAAGTAAAAATAGATAAATATATTAGCTATATTTTATTATAAAAATTCTTCTAAATATTACAATTCAATCAGGCAAGATAAAATAATGAAAGAGATAAAATAATAAAACAAGTGATTTTCTCCAATTAAGGAGAAAAATTAATTTTTAATGAAAGTTAAGATGAGGCATTATAAATCCGATCCAAGGAATTCCTACAAGAAAATAAATTGCCATGTAAATTACAGCAAATATTCCACCCAGTAAGAAAAATTGAGGTCCTTTGATGTAATTACTTCCAAACCATAAAGGAGAAGAACCTGTTCCATAAGGAGTGATAATACCCATAAAGCCCATCGGTAATGTAAGTATTAGCATAACTTCTGCCGGATTTGCACCTTTAATAGAGCTAGCTAAAGATACAAAAACAGCGATAATAGCTGTAACATAAGCAGTTCCTGAAGCAAAGAAATATCTAAGCCAAGAAAATAACATCAAAAGTAAAATAGTGGCAATGAATGGTTCAAAACCTGAAAGTCTATGTCCTAAAGAATTAGCCAAATAATCCAAAAATCCGACATTTTTAAGCCCACCTGCCATTGTAACAAGGGTTGCAAACCATACAAGAGTATTCCAAGCTGGTTTATTGCCTAAAAAATCTTGCCAAGTAATTATTTTACAAGCTATCATTAAAATGATCATGATTAAAGCTGTAGTTGTGGCATTGATTTTAAAAAAGCTTGATCCAACCCAAAGCACTAATCCAATAAGGGCAATAAGAAGCATAAAAATTTGAGAAGTTGGCATCTTTCCTAGAGCTTGATATTTTTCATTTGCCCAAATAGCTATTTCTTTTGATCCTTTAACTTCTGGTGGGTATATAAAATATCCCAAAATCGGGGTAATAACAAAAAGTATTAAACCTACTGGTAAAAAGGCTAAAAACCAACTAAGCCAATCTACAACCATAACTCCATTTTTAGAGATCAAAGAGAGGGCAAGTGGGTTTGGAGCTTGACCTGTAAGAAAAATAGAACTCGTAAGACAAGAACTTGCTAGACCCATCCATACAAGATAAGCACCGATTTTTCTAGGATTTTTATCCGCATAGCTTTCAAACATAGGGGAGATATTGCTGACTATAGGATAAACCGTTCCTCCGCTTCTTGCAGCATTGCTAGGAATGAAAGGAGCTAAAACTAAATCCACTATAGCAATAGCATAACCTAAGCCTAAGGTAGATTTTCCAAGTTTTGAAACGAGATAAAGGGCTAATCTTTCGCCTAACCCTGTTTTTGAAAAACCAAGTCCTATGGTAAAAGCAGCAAAAATAAGCCAAACTACAGAATCGGAAAATCCTGATAATCCCCATTTTATTGCAACAGAATCTTTAATAATGGTTTCTATGTTATTAGAACCAACAGGTCCAACTTTAAATAAAACAGCTAGAGTAATAGCTATAATTCCGATTAATGCTGGAGCAATCGGTTCTAAAATCAAACCAATAATAAGGCCTATAAAAATACTAAAATAAAGCCAAGCATTAGAATTTAAACCTTCTGGAATTGGAATAAAATAAATAATTAATCCAACTATAAAAGGTGTCAAAAGTTTTACATAAAACATAATTATCCTTTTTAGAATATAAAAGCTAAATTATACCTTAAAAATCTTATAATTAAATTTTAAATTAATAGAATATTTATAAATAATTAAATTAAAAAATAAATTTTCAATCCATAGTTCTAATAATCAAACTCTTAGGCAATTTAAAATATTTTATAAGTTCTTCTTCTTTTTTTCGCATTTCTCCATTATCTTTTTCATGATCAAAACCTAATAAATGAAGCATGGCGTGAATAAATAACAAACTTATTTCTTCTTCATAGCTGTGTCCAAATTCTTTTGCTTTTTCTTTAGCTAGTTCTGTATTGATGACTATGGAACCTAGAGGGATATTTTCATCTATATTTTCAAGAGGGAAAGATAAAACATCAGTTGTTTTATTTTGATTTCTTTGACTTAGATTGATTTCTTGCATTTCCTGACTATCAACAAAAATAAGTTCAATATCTTTTGGGCTTAAAAAATTCGCTATTTTTTCTAAAAATTCATATTTTTCATCACTGAGTATCATAAACCTTCCTTGATTAAATTGTATAAATTTTGTATTTCTTTATCGTTAAAAATTCGACAATTTTTGTTTTCATAAAAATATTTAATTTTTTCTTCTTTAAATTCATATCCTAAGGCACAATGATTATGCGAAGGCAAAAAAGCCCTTATAAGAGTGATTTGATCTTGAATTTTTTCTTCACAAGAAAAACAAATAAAATCTTGGCGCAGCCGACCTTCAAATTCTAAAATTTTAAGATAAGCATCCACTATGACTCTTTTAGGATTTTGCTTTTCAAAGCGCTTAACACATTCTTCCAAAAGTAAAAAATAAAACTCTTCAATCGTTTCTGTATCTTTTAAATGGTTAAATAAAAGACGAATAAATTCCTGCCAAATAAACATTTTTTCTCTGTCTAAAATCCAAGAAAAATTTAAATGCAATACATCTTTAAGTCTCGGTAAAAAACTTGGATGCTCATCTAGGGAAAAATCAATTTTATATCCATTTAAAATGCTAGAATGTCTAAGTCCATAAAAACGATAAGTTTTTATGAATTTCTTTGGGCTTAAAATGGAAACAATCAAATCCTCATCTTTTACCTTTTGAGTGTGAAGTATAAAACCTTGCATTTATTAACCAAATAAGAAATTAATTTATATTATTTTAACCCCATAGGCCTTAAGTAGGCAAAAGGCTGAATGTTCTAAATCATTATCAAAGCTGGCTGTAGAATTTTGATATAAGATAATCTTAGAATTAGGATTTGCACTAAAAGCTAAGATAATGTTAAAAAATACACAAATATGTGAAACAAGGCCGCAAAAATAAATTTCTTTATATGGGTTTTGGTTGATAAAATTAGCAAATTCTAAACTACCAAAAGCATTTTTATAAAAAATTTTATGAGCTTTTTTTAAAAATGGATCAAATTCATCAGGCATTTTCCAACCAAAAGTATCTTTAATACAATGTTTTATAGGGAGGTTTAACCCTTCTTTGCTTTTTAAATAATTTTGATCATGTGTATCACAAGTGATGAGTAAATGTGTGGTATTAAAATCGATTTGATTTAGGTGATTAAGAATATTTTCTTTGATTTCTAAAGCTTTTTTAAAACCTAAGCTTCCGTTGATAAAATCATTTTGATAATCAACTATGACAAAAGCTTTTTCCATAGAGTTTTTATACTTGATTCATCCAAAAAGTTTCTGTATGTAAGTTAGAAAAGGCGGTTTTTAAGCTCGTAAAAAGTTTAGGATGTTCTTTTTCTAAATTTGCTAAAAGCTGTTTGGATTCTTCTCTTGCATGTGGAAATTTAACATTTTTTTCACTGAGTTTCATACCAGGACAAAACTCATTTCCTATAACCTGGAGTTCATTTTGTATTGCATTGTCTCTAAGTTGTCTTTCTCTAACAAAAATCAAAGGGCGTATCACTGTTATACCACGTTTGCTTTTATAGATTGGAGCTAGGGTTCTTAAGGATCCATTGTGGATGAAATTCATAAAAAAACTCTCCGCTGCATCATCTAAATGATGGCCAATAGCAAGTTTATTAAAACCTTTTTCAAGAGCATAAGTATATAAAGCTCCGCGTCGCATTCTTGAAAAATAGCTACAAAAACTAGAATTTTCCCTTATAGTATCGCCAGATACTTCGTAGATATTAGAGTCAAGAATGCTATGTTTAATACCATGTTCTTCACAATGTGCATGTAATTGAGAATAATCTTCACCCATACCATAACTTAAAGTAACAGTTTCAAGATCAAATTTGAAAGGAGCGTGAGCTTGCATACGATTTAAAAGATGTGCTAAAGCTAAAGAATCTTTGCCTCCACTTAAGCCTAAAAGAACGCGATCACCATCCTTAATAAGCCCAAATTGAGCGTTTGCTTGAGCAACTTGTCGTATAAGCTTTTTGCTGAGGTTTATCATAATTTCTCACACATTTTAAGAACAAAATTAGCCGAAATCTTCGCAGAATTAATCACAAATTCATCAAAATCGAATTCAGCTTTTTCTCCAGCTTTATCACTCATAGCTCTTAAAATAAAACAAGGTATTTTTAAAGCATCACAAACTAAAGCAACACTAGCACCTTCCATTTCACAAGCATCGGCGTTAAAAATTTCTCTTATTTTTGCTTTTTTTGCTTCATCGCAGATAAATTCATCTCCAGTTGCAATGATTCCTGATTTTAGTTTGATATTTAATTCTTTTGCAACTTCTAAAGCAAGATTATTTAACTTTTCATCTGTTTTTATAAAAATTTCATTCCCAGGAACAAAACCAAGTGGATGTCCAAAAGCGGTTATATCAAGATCATATTGAGCTAATTGCGTAGCGTAGAGTAAGTCACCTATTTCTAATTCTGGATTAAAAGCACCTGCCACACCTGTAAAAAGTAAAATTTCAGCCCCAAATTTTTCAATCATTATGCTTGCACTTAAAGTTGAATTGACTTTTCCTATTTTAGAATAAGCTAAAATAAGTTCATGATTTTTATAATTTGCTAGATAATAAGTATTGTTTGCGTATTCAATACTTTTGAATTCTTTTAAAATTTCAAGTAAAGGGGTTATTTCCTCTGGCATTGCGCCTAAAATTGCTATTTTCATTTTATAACCTTTAAAAATTCATCAATATCGCTAAAATTAGTCAAAGAATAAGTTTCCTTAGAGCTTATTTTTTTGTTTAAACCTTTAAGAATGCTTGCACCAAATTCTATAAAGCAATCGATTTCATTTTCATAATTTTTAATACTTTGTTTATAAAGAACAGGAAAAATGAGTTGAGATTTGAGTAGTTTTAATGCTTGTTCTTTATCGGTATAAATTTTTGCATTTGCATTTGAAACTACAGCTTTAAAATTTGGTTTGAGTGTTTTTTCAAGCTCAATGCAAAGTTTTGATGAAGCATTTTCAAGTAAAGGACAATGACTTGCAACACTCATGTTTAAAAGCATTGCTCTTTTTGCTCCAGCTTTTTTAAATTCATTTTCGTAACTTATAAGATCAGGTTTTAAACCTGCTACAACAATTTGACCATCGCAGTTATAGTTTGCTGCAAATATTTTTTTATTTTCTTCTTGGGCTTTTTTGCAAATTTCTTCTACGATTTGATCATCCAATCCTAAAACAACCATCATTCCTGCTTCAACTTTAGAGCAATCTTCTTGCATGAAAAATCCTCTTTTATTAACCAAAGTAAGAGTTTGCAAAAATTCTAAAGCTCCATTTACAGCCAAAGCTGAAAATTCTCCTAAAGAATGACCTAGAGAAAATACAGCTTGTAAGTCTGGTTTTTGTTCGATTAAGGCTGTATAAGCCATCAAAGAATTTAATACAATAGCAGGTTGGGTAAATTCGCTCTTATTTAACTGATCATTTTCTTCAAAAAGCAAATGTTTAAAATCAATCTTACAAAAATCACTTGCACTTTCAAGGAGTTCTTTTGCATTTTTAGAATTTTCGTAAAAGCTTTTTCCCATTCCAGCGACTTGAGATCCTTGTCCTGGAAATATAAAGGCAATATTCATTAGTGACAACCACAACCTCCGCCTCCGCCACCGCAGCAGCCACCACCTCCGTGATGATGATCGTGATCATGGTGTCCCCCGCCACATCCACAACTATGACTTCCTGCAATAATGCCTGTTAAAATTTCATCTTCGCTAGCTGGTCTAACATCTACAATATTAAGTGAAAAGAGTAAATCTCTTCCAGCATAAGGATGATTATAATCAACAACAACATCGTTTTCATTAATTTCTTTAACACTTACGCGAACGGTTTCACCATTTTCACCTTCACCAAAAAGTTCCATACCTATTTTCAAATCAATTCCGGCAAATTGCTCTTTAGGTAATGTTTGAATAGCGTTAGCATCGTATTCACCCAAACCCTTTTCTTTTTTAATTAAAACATCACTATTGCTTGGACAATCAAGCTTCATAATTTCTTCTTCTAAGCTTTCTAAAATCTGTCCTTTTCCGACTATAAAAGAAATAGGTTGAGCGTATAAATTTGATTCTAAAACTTCTTGAGTATTGGCATCTTTGAGTTCATAAAACATTGAAACAACATTATTTTTTTCTATTGACATTTTTTTCCTTTTTTATTTTCTATTTGGCGAAGCTTTTGCTTCAGGTGTATTTGGATAATTTTTCTTTAAAGCCTTGTAAAATCCATTGGCTGTTTTTGTATTACCTACTTTATCTAGTGAAATTGCAGTGTGGTATAAAAGCTTTGGAAAATAATCCCCCTTAGAGCTGATAGCAGAACTTTTTTTGTAAAAAGCAATGGCATTGTTATAATTTTTTTGTTTATATTCTACCTCTCCTAGCCAAAAATTTGCTCTTGCCGGTTTATATTTTTGTGCTATAAGATAGTTTAATTTGGTTTTGCATTCTTCATATAAATCTTTATGGAGATCTTGTATCGCTAAATCTAAAATTTCATTATTTTTCTTCTTTTTCCATGAATCATCTATAGTTTTATTTGCATCCTGAATTTGTATATTAGTTGTGATATTATCATCTTTTTTTTCATTTAAAGTATTATCAGTGTTTTTATGTGAAGTGTTTGATGAAATGTTATTTATGCTTAAATTTATATCTTTAAGTTCTTCTTTTGATACATAATTTGCATTAATAGAATCGACTAAAGAACTAAGTTCTGTTAAGATTTTTTTAAATTGCTTATTATTAGCTTCTTGAATTTTTCTACTTTCTTCAACATATTTTTTTAAATTTTGAATTTCTATGGTTAAGTTATTTTCTAGACTATCATTATTTGCTTCCAATTGGGTTAATCTAGAATTAGATTTAGCATATTGAGAATTAATACCTTCCAAAGTGCTTTGCAAACCTTCAATTCTTTCTTGCATTTCGTCAATTCTTGCGTTTGCTTGAGAATTGCTATTGCTTAAAGAATCAAGCTTTTCTTTGAGTAATCTTTCGCTTGAGCTTAGACCATAGGCACTATTGCTAGTTATATCTCCTGCACCAAAAGCTGAGTTTTCAGCATGAAGTAAAGTAGCCCCTATAAGAAGAGCTACTGAAAGTATTTTTTTCATAGATTATTTTGATAGTTTAAATTCAGCACGTCTGTTTTGTGCGTCGCAAGCTTTTGTTTTTTCTGTGCAAACTGGATTTGTTTCACCATAGCTTTTAATAGAAATTCTATCTGAATTTACTCCTTGAGCCACTAAAGCTTCTTTAACAGCTTTTGCTCTTTTTAAACCTAAAGCTTGATTATATTCATCAGTTCCCCATTCATCGCAATTACCTTCAACTGTGATATTAACTCCACTTACTTCGGTATTAAAGATATTTGCGTTGTTATTGATAACATTTTGCATATCTGGGCGAATATTAAATTTATCAAAATCAAAATATACTTTATTTAAAGTATCATTAAGTTGAGAAATTCTTGAATCAATATCCCAATTATCTCTTCCGTTTGAACCTCTGTTAGAATCTACACTAGTATCGCTACTTACGCTAGTGCTTTTTGTGCTACATCCACTAATGATCACTGCAAATGCGGCAATCGAACTAAAAAGAATTTTTTTCATTTCCGACCTTTCCAATATGAATAGATTTGAGCGTATTATATCTAAATTTTTTATTAATTGCAACTCATAATGCTAACTTCACCAATCAATAGATTGAATTTTTCCAAGCTTTAAAGGAAAATAAAAAGTTTTGTTTGCATTGACTCTTATAACACCTAAAGCACTTTGTGCGCCGAGGTATTTAATAAAAACTATACTGCCTCCATCACTAGAAAATCTAGGGAATAAATTTTTTCCATTAGCTGTAAGCTGTCTTACGTCATTGCCATTAATTGATGTTAAATAAATATTAAAAACTCCATATTGATTAGCTTCCCTACTAGAATACACTAAGAAATCCTTATAAGTAGAAACCGCTGAGTTATTTTTTCCATGAAAAACAGCTTGTTCAGCACCACTAGAACTATCTAAATTTTGTAAGAATATATTTGGATAGCCTAAACGATCGCTAACAAAAACCATCTTATCATCATTACTTCCTATAAAATTACCATTAACATCGATACCAGAATAATTTGTAAGTTGGGTTAATTTTTTACTGTTTAGATCATATAGATAAATATCAGGTTGATCTTTTGGAGCCATGGTAATAAGTAGTTTATTTCCATCTGAACTTACATCGCTAGCCACAACCATACCACCACTGGATAGAATTTTATAGGCTTTATTGGAATTTAAATTGTAGCGATAAAGTGTAGGCATATTGTTATCATAAGCTGTGTAATAAAACATAGTTTGTTCTTTATTGCCCCATTTTGGAAATAAATTTAAACCACCATCAATAAGAACTTTTTGGTACGTTAAAGTATAATCAGCCATGATTATTTGACTTCTTTTAGAACTTGAATTTCTAGCTATTAAAATTTTATGATCCATCCATTCAACTGGAGGTAAGCCTAAAGCATTAACAGAAGCTTTGATACTCTTATGTGCTAGAAAAGGATATTGTTCAATACTATTTAAAGTATAAGTTTGATTTGATTTTTCAATTCCTCCGGCTTTAATTTTAACATTTAAATTTAAGCTATTTCCATTTTGACTTAGAGTATATTCAAAAACATAATTACTTTTTTCAGCAGCATCACTTACAACATCAAAATTTGAACTCACTTTTAAATCATTGACGATTATATTATAAAAACTACGTTTTAAAGCGATATCGCTTATATTAGAATTATCTTTAACGATAATTTTTGGTAAAACTACACCTGAATTAACAACTGTAATCGTTGGATCTTCAGCCCAAAGGACACCCAAAAAGAGCAAGAAAATGGTAAAAATTTTTTTCATTTTTTCTCCTAAATTATTGTTGATTTTTTATTTCGTCTTTTAAATTCATAATTATACTTATGCTTTTATTTTGTGGAGGATAAGTTATAAATTTCCCTTTTTGACTTTCTAAAAATTCCGCCACTTTAGCATCGTATAAAGAATCACCACTTTTTTCCACTGAAGTATAACCAAATTTCCCATTTTCATCAATAAAGATTTTTACCTTTACACTGATTTCTTTATTATTAGGATAGTATTGTTTCCATCTTTGGGTAATAACACGCACAACTTTGCCTAAAAATTCATCATAAACACCCATTTTTTGAGTTTTAGTACTTTCACCTTGAGTGAGATTTTCTTCTTCTATCAAGCTATCATTAAGTTTTTTGATAAGTTCTGAAGCTTGAGGTTTAGGAGTTGTTGAACTTGCTGATTGAGCGTTTGCTTGTATTTTTGTTGTTTTTGCATCTTGTATTTCTTCTATATTGCCAAAAAGTTCATTAAAATTATTTGCTTGTTGATCTATATCTTCGGTTTTAACACTTTGGTTTGTTGTTTGTGCAAAAAGTTTATTGATATCAACTTGATCATTTGGTTTTTGTAAATTTTTTGGAGTATTTGGATTAATGGTTGTTTGTTTAGAAGGCTCTGAAAGTTCAATATCAATAAAACTATCTTTTAAATCTGTGTATTGTATGGCAGGGGCAACTTGAGTTACAAGTCTAAAAAAAACAAAAGCAATAACAATTAAATAAACCGCTAAAGCCAATAAGAAAGAATTTAAATTACTTAAGCCGTATTTTTTCATATTTTTATTCTGTTTGTAATGCAACTTTAGTAAAACCTAGGTTTTTAATACTTCTTAAGACATAAATAACATCATCATATTTTAAATTTTTATCAGCTCTGATAAAAACAGGTTCATTGGTATTAAATTGTGATTTTTTTTGTGCTAAATTATCAGCGAAACTTACAAAATTATATTTTTCTTGATTTAAGAAAATTTCTTTTTTAGAATTGATGCTTACAATTAAGCTTTTTACAGTCGGAGCACTTGTGGATTTTTGACTTCCTTGTGGAAGATTTATCTTTTCTTCATAGGTGATGCTTGGAGCTGTAACCATCAATATGGCAAGTAAAACAAGCATAATATCCACTAGAGGCGTAATATTAAGTTCTGGTTTGTGTTCTTCAAATAGCATTGTAAAGCCTTAGTGATTATTGGATAAAACTTTAATTTCACTATCAATAATGCTTAAAAGTTCAAAAGCTCTAGCTTTAATAATAAGATGAAAAGTGTAAGCAGGAATAGCAACTAAAATCCCACAACCTGTTGCAACCAAAGCCTCGCTAATTTGTGGTGCAATAATGCTTAAAGAATTTTGATTTCCAAGACCTCCAAAGGTTTCTAATATAGAAATAACCGTCCCAAAAAGACCTATAAAAGGAGAAGTTGAAGCAACAATACTAAGCCAAGTCAAGCCACCTGAAGCGCGACGAGTGGCTAAATTTTTATAAATTTCTAAGTGATTAAGACTTGTGTCGGTGCATTTTCTTAAAATAGAATCTGTGCGACTTAAATCTTTTTCTCCTAAAAGCAAAGTTTCTAAACTTTCTTTTTCTTTATTTTTCCAAGTTGCTATATAGCTGATTCTTGAAAAAAAAATAGAAAATGAAAGAATGAAATACAAAGAAAGCCAAATAAGAACTACATAGGTAATAATACTCGAATTACCAAAAAAATTAAATATTGCTTCAAAATTCATTTATTAACCTTTTAGATTATCTATTTTAGAAAAAGTGGCAGCTAAAGCAACGCTATCTGAACTCATTGATTTGATCAATTCTTTGGCTTTAGAAAGGTTTTTTTCTATTTCACTTTCACTAGATCCTGAAATCCAAACCGCTCCTTTTGCCAAAACACTGGTTTTATCTTCATCTACTTTAACATGCCCTGCATCAATTGCAATTAATTCATGACTTAAATCTTCTTTTTCTATATCAATAATGCCTGATCTTAATGAAGAAACTAAAGCCGCATGATTTTTTAATACGCCAAATTCTCCTTCACTTCCTGGCAAAGTGACTGATTTTATATCACCTTCGTAAATTACACCCATAGGTGTGATAATTTCAATTTTAAATAAATTATCCATTATTAACCTTTGATTTTATCAGCCTTTGCAATTGCTTCTTCAATATTACCAACCATATAGAAAGCATTTTCTGGTAAATGATCATATTTACCTTCTAAAATTCCTTCAAAACCTGCTATGGTTTCTTCAAGAGAAATGTATTTTCCTGGGCTGCCAGTAAAGACTTCAGCAACGAAGAAAGGTTGAGATAAGAATTTTTCTATTTTTCTTGCTCTTTCAACGATAAGTTTATCTTCTTCGCTAAGTTCATCCATACCTAAAATAGCAATAATGTCTTGTAAATCTTTATATTTTTGAAGAACAGATTGTACTCCACGTGCTACTTTATAGTGTTTTTCTCCAATAATATTTGGATCAAGCATTCTTGAAGTAGAATCCAATGGATCAACCGCTGGATAAATCCCTTTTTCAGCAATAGCTCTATTTAAAACAGTTGTTGCATCTAAGTGAGCAAACACAGTGGCAGGAGCTGGATCGGTTAGGTCATCAGCTGGAACATATACAGCCTGTACTGAAGTAATAGAGCCTTTTTTGGTTGAAGTGATTCTTTCTTGAAATTTACCCATTTCACTTGCTAAGGTTGGTTGATAACCAACAGCTGAAGGAATTCTTCCTAAAAGAGCTGACATTTCAGAACCTGATTGAGAAAATCTAAAGATATTATCAATAAACATTAATACATCAAGTCCCATTTCATCTCTAAAATATTCTGCCATTGTAAGACCCGTTAAAGCGATACGATTTCTTGCCCCTGGTGGTTCATTCATTTGTCCGTAACACAAGGCAACTTTATCTAAAACGTTACTTTCTTTCATTTCATTATAAAGATCGTTTCCTTCACGAGTTCTTTCACCAACACCAGCAAAAACTGAATATCCGCTATGTTTAAAGGCAACATTGTGGATAAGTTCCATAATAATAACTGTTTTACCAACACCAGCACCGCCAAAAAGTCCTACTTTACCACCTTTTGCATAAGGAGCTAATAAATCAACAACTTTAATACCCGTTTCAAAAATTTCACTTTTAGTGCTTTGATCTTCAAAAGCTGGTGGATCTCTGTGAATTGCCCATTTTTTATCAAAAGCAACTTCTTCACCTTCGTCTATCAAATCACCTGTAACATTGAAAATTCTTCCTAAAACTTTTTCACCAACAGGTACGCTAATAGGAGTTCCTAAAGCTTGAGCTTCCATTCCTCTAACTAAACCATCTGTCATATCCATAGCGATGGTTCTAACTCTGTTATCTCCTAAATGTGCAGCTACTTCTAAAACAAGTTTATGTTTTTTTCCTTCGCTTTCAAAATTAACGACAATGGCTTCATTGATTTGAGGTAAATAGTTATTAAAATCTACATCAACAACCGGACCTAATATCTGTGAAATAAATCCTTGCATTATTAATACTCTCCTTAAAAATTTACTATTTCATTGATTCAACACCACTGATAATTTCTATAAGTTCAGTGGTAATGGATTCTTGTCTTGCCTTGTTGTAAGCAAGATTAAGCTGTTTTACTCTAGCTTTGGCATTATTGGTTGCATTATCCATCGCTTGCATTCTAGCACTATGTTCAGCTGCTAAAGAATCAATTAATGCATAATATATATTATATTCTAAATAAGTTTTCATTAAATCTTCTAGCAAACCAACATTATCCGGTTCAAGTTCTAAAAGAGAACTTGGTTCTGTTTCAATTTTTTCAGGTTCAACTGGAATAAGATGAGAAACTTTTAACTCTTGAGTGATCATATTTTTATATCCATTATGGATTAAGATAACTTCATCTGTAATTCCATCAACATAATCATTAACAGAAGAATGGATAATCGAACAAGCTTTTTCATAATTTGGCGTAGAGCTTAATCCAATATGTTTTTCAAATAATTCTATTCTTTGGAAACTAAAATATTCAATACCTGTTTTACCTATGGCTTTTAGACGCACATTAATATTTTTTGCTTTATAGTCTTTTAATAATTCATTGACAGCTTTTAAAGTTTTGATATTAAATCCACCACATAATCCTTTATCCGCTGTAATAAAAATTAAATCAACATTTTGAATTTTATTTCTTTTATGAAATAAAGCAAATCTTGAATCATCTTCATTGTAAATGATTTTATTGATTTGAAATGAAATTTCACTTAGCATTTCATCAATTTTTTCAGCGTATATTTTTGATTTTCTAGCTGCTTCTTCAGCTTTTTTCAATTTAGCTGTAGAAACAAGCTTCATAGCATTAGTCGTTTTTTGTGTGTTATAAACGCTTTTTATTTTTCTTTTAATTTCTTTTAAATTAGACATAAAAGACCTTATAGCTGATTTGATTTAAACTCATTAATGGCTTTAGTTAATTTTTCTTCTAATTCTGCATCTAGAGCTTTTTTGGAACGAATTTGTTCAAAAATATCTGGATATTTTGTTTCAATAAATGAATAAATTCCACTTTCAAATTCTTGAATTTTTGAAACAGGTATGTTGTCTAAATGTCCTTTGGCACCAGCAAAAATTGAAACGATTTGTTTTTCTATGCTAATTGGCGCATAAGGAGGTTGTTTTAAAAGCTCTACCATTCTTTGACCGCGTTCAAGTTGTTTTCTACTTGCTTCATCAAGATCGCTAGCAAATTGGGCAAAAGCTTGGAGTTCTCTATATTGCGCAAGATCCAATCTTAGAGTCCCCGATACTTGCTTAGTTGCTTTAATTTGTGCAGCACCACCAACCCTAGAAACTGATAGACCAACATTGATTGCAGGACGAATGCCAGAGTTAAATAAATCTGTTTCTAAGAAAATTTGTCCATCGGTAATGGAAATAACGTTGGTTGGAATATAAGCTGAAACGTCTCCCGCTTGTGTTTCTATAATCGGTAAAGCAGTAAGAGAGCCTGCGCCCAACTCATCACTTAATTTACTTGCTCTTTCTAAAAGTCTTGAGTGAAGATAAAATACATCACCAGGATAAGCTTCACGACCAGGAGGACGACGTAAAATCAAAGACATTTCACGATAAGCTACGGCATGTTTGCTTAGATCATCATAAACAATTAAAGCGTGTTTAGCATTGTCTCTAAAAAATTCTCCCATGGTAACACCGGTATAAGGTGCGATATATTGAAGAGATGCTGGATCACTTGCACCAGCATTAACTACTATAGTATAATCCATTGCCCCATGTTCTTCAAGTTTTTTTACAACTTGAGCAACTGTACTTTGTTTTTGTCCAATGGCAACATAAATACAAATAACATCTTGTCCTTTTTGAGCTATAATAGTATCGATAGCTACAGTAGTTTTTCCTGTTTGTCTATCACCGATAATAAGCTCTCTTTGACCGCGACCAATTGGAACAAGAGCGTCTATCGCTTTAATTCCGGTTTGTAAAGGTTCATGAACGCTTTTTCTTGCCATAATACCTTTAGCTTTTTCTTCTACGCAACGAAATTCATTGCTATCAATAGGACCTTTAGCGTCAATTGGTTCTCCTAGGGCATTAACAACTCTTCCAATTAAAGCATTACCTACTGGAACTTTAAGAAGTTTTTTTAAGCGTTTTACTGAAGAGCCTTCTTTTAAACCTTCGCCTTTTCCAAGTATGATAATACCTACGCTACTTTCTTCAAGATTAAGAGCCATACCTTTATCGCCGTTTTCAAATTCGACCATTTCTCCGGCCATAATATTTTTCAATCCATAAGCTTTAGCAACTCCATCAGCTATGGAAATGATTTTTCCTGTTTCTTCAATTTCAAGATCTAAATCAAAATTTTCGATTTTTTCTTTTATAATAGAACTGATTTCATCAGCTTTAAAATTCATACATATTCTCCTTAAATAATTTTAAGTATATATTCACTTATTTTATTTTGAAAAGCTTTCATTGAAAAAGCAATTTCACAGCCTAATTCTTCTAAGTAAATTTTAACACCATCGTTTTGACCTATTTCATTTTTTAGTTTGATTTTTGTATTTAATTTCAAATTAAGCTTATTTTCAAGTTCTTTTATTTTATCATCACTCAAGGCTTCTTTTGAATATACAACGCCTTGGCATATATTTTCTTTAAGAGCCTTTTGTCTTTGGAGTTCCTTGAAAATTTGCGGAATATAATCAAGTCTTGAATTTTTTAATAATATTTTTAAAAAATTGATGAAATTCGGATTTGCTTTTTCAAAAAAAGAATTCAATAAATCCAATTTTCTATCTTTTTGAATTTGGCTAGAATTGACAATATCCTTAAATTTAGGCATACAAAAAGCAGAATTTAAAACAGATAAACGATGGTAAAAATCTTCCATATCTGTTCTTTCAATGATAGCTTTTGCGTATTTTTTTGCAATTAAATTATCCATGTTAAGACACTTTCTTTGATATAATATCTATAATTTCATTTTGTTTTAAGCTTATATTTGGATCTTCAAAAATTTCTTGCAAGACAGATAAAACAACCTCTTTTTTCATTTTTCTTAATTCGTATTTTTTTTGTTCTTCAAAATTTTGCTCAAGTAAAGCAATTTCACTTTGAGCTTCTTCTTTGATTTTTTGAGCATGAGCATCTGCTTCTTTTTTAGCCATAGATATAGCTGCTACAGAATTAGCCTTTGCTTCTTCGATTTTTTTCATTATATCGATTTTTTTCGCTTTACTTTCTAAGAGATTTTTTTGAATTTCATCAATTTTAGAAGAAATTTTTATAATACGATTTTTATAAAAATTCTTAAAAAAATTTGCTGAAAAATAATATAAAATGGCTATAAAAATTAAAAAATTAATAGTTCTAGGAACAATATCATACTCAGTTGCAGCCATTGCATATATAGGGCTTAATAAAATGAGACTGTAAAAAATTTTCATTCTTTTATTCCTATTTTTTTAATATTGTTTTGCAAAGTTTGCTTTAAATCTGGCAAATATTGATCCAAATTTGCTTTAAATTCTTTTTTTTGATTTTCGAGTTCCAAATAAAAATTACTCATCCTTCGCTCTAATTCTTCTTTTTTGGCCTTAACAACTTGCTCCGCCTCTTCTTTAGCAGCATTGATAGCTTGCTGCTTGATCTTAAAAACTTCTTCTCTAGCATTAGCATAAATTGCTTCAACTTCATCATTTGCACTTGATATATCTTGAGAATATTGTTTTGCTTTATTTTCATCATTTTTAATAGAATCATTTCTTTCATCTATAGATTTTAAAAGAGGTTTATATAGCATAGTATTTAAAATGACTATCATAGCCAAAAAGATAGCCATAGTAGCAAACATTATAGATGGATGCATATCTTCAAACATAAAAATTTCCCTTTTTTTGCTATAATTCCTAAAAAAACTTTTTATTCTAACATATAAAACATAAGAATTGCGTTAAATTAATTAAAAATTTTAATCAATTTATTAATTTCAGCGATATTTTCTAAATGAATAATAAAATTATTTTTCTTATGAGTGCAAGAGAAGCCAAATTTGCCTAGAGTTTGCTTTAAATTTTGCATGGAATTTTCAAATTCCACATCTTCTTTTTCTTCGATTTTTTCTTTATTTTTTAACTTTTGAACAATTTTTTCTGTTTCTCTTACATTGAGTTTTTGACCTATGATGCTATCAACGAGCATTTTTTCATCTTTTTCATTTAAGCCAACTAAAACTTTAGCATGGCCTTGAGAGATTTTACCTTCAATGATAAGTTTTTGAGTTCGGCTGTCTAAATTTAAAAGTCTTAGAGTGTTGGTGATTTGTGTTCTGCTTTTATGAATGAGTTCGGCTAAATTTTCTTGAGTGATATTATGCACTTCGATTAAATCTCTATAAGAATGAGCAAGTTCTATAGGATTTAAATTCTCTCTTTGTATATTTTCTATAAGAGCAAGTTCTCTAAGTTTGATTTCATCTCTATCGGATACAAAAGCTAATATATTTTCTTCGCCTAAAATTTGAGTAGCCCTTAGTCTTCTTTCTCCTGCGACTAAAATAAATTTATCCTCTTTTTGTAATACAATAATAGGTTGTATTAATCCGTATTCTTTGATGGAATTTGCAAGTTCATTTAAAGCTGTTTCATCAAAAACTTTTCTTGGTTGGAAGGGATTTGGGATAATTTTTTCAATTTCGATAAGCTTGACCTGATTTTTATCAAGTCCAAGTTCTCTAGTATATACCTCTTCTACATTTCCCATAAGGCTTTTTAAGCCTCTGTCTTTATTTAATCCCATTTTTTATCCTAAAATTGAATAAGCTAAATTTTGATAAGCTAAAGATCCAGGCGATTTTATATCATAAAGTATGATAGGTTTGCCAAAACTAGGGCTTTCTGCCAATTTAATATTGCGTGGAATAACAATAAAATCATCTTCATTGCCATTGATTGTAAAAAGCTGTTTTTTGAAATTTTGCTTTAAATCCTCTACTACATCTTTAGAAAGATTGTTTTGAGAGCTATACATGGTTGGCAAGAAACCTCTTACTTTAAGTTTTGGATTGAGTGTTTTTTTGATGATTTTAATGGTGTTTAAAACCATGGCAACACCTTCAAGTGCGTAAAATTCACATTGTATAGGAATAATAACACTATCACTTGCTGCAAAAGCATTTATAGTGATACTTCCAAGTGCTGGAGGAGAATCTATAATGATAAAATCATATTCATCCAAAACTTCTTGAATTTGATTTTTTAATACGGTTTTCTTTTCATTATTTTCGCCCTTAGCAAGTTCTTGCTCTATACCTACAAGTCCAATATTTGATGGGGCTAAATGAAGTTGTGGTAATTCTGTTTTTAAAATAATATCAGAAAGTTTTTTCCTACCTATAAAAACATGATAAATATTATATTCATAATTATTGCGATTAAAGCCAAGTCCTGTTGTAGCATTGGCTTGAGGATCGACATCAATCAAAAGCACTTTTTTTTCTGCTACCGCTAAAGAAGCTGCTAAATTTACAGCTGTTGTTGTTTTGCCTACGCCGCCTTTTTGATTTGCTATTGTGATAATCTCGCTCATCTTAAACTATATACCCTTTTATTGTCTAATAAAATTGATCCATCTTGATACAAACAAGCATCTTTAAGTGAAAAAATTTTGCCTTTATAATGGATGCTAAAATGTCTTGATTTTTCAAATTCTAACATATACTTGCTAAAAATATTCTTCCATAAAATTTTTTTTTCTAGCTTTTTTATAAACTCTTTAACTAAATTTTCAATGGAAATTTTAATATCGCATAAAGCTCTATTTTCTGGAGCAAAAGTGATATTTAATCCCACTCCTCCGATGATAAAATCAGAAATTTTTGTACTCATAACTCCACCCGCTTTTTTATCATCTAAATACAAATCATTTGGCCATTTAAGCCATATTTTAGAACCCTTATCTGCTAAAATTTCTTTGATCAAATAGGCAAAATAAATACTAACAGAAGCTAAAGGTAAATCTTTAGGTAAATTTTCTTCTTTTAAGCAAAAAGAAAGATGCAAATTTCCTTTCGAGCTTTGCCATGAATTTTCTCTACTTCCTATTCCTTGAGTTTGTTCTAGGGCATATAAAGCGGTATTTTTTGTTATTTTTCCACTGCGAATTTGCTCACATAAAAAAAGATGGGTTGAATTTATACTTTCAATGCAAATAATCTCCAACTTTTAACCTCTTTCC
This sequence comes from Campylobacter sp. 2457A, assembly GCF_020135895.1. Lineage (NCBI taxonomy): Bacteria > Pseudomonadati > Campylobacterota > Epsilonproteobacteria > Campylobacterales > Campylobacteraceae > Campylobacter > Campylobacter sp. 2457A. The sequence goes on from NZ_JACHTO010000005.1 coordinate 54,095, forward strand.
ATTTAAATAAGTACGCCCATCAAGGATTTTTTTTCCACTTTCTTGTAATTTTTTTATACGCAAAATACCTTGCTTACAAGATAGTAAAAAACTTTCTTTGTCTAATTCTAGAATTTCTCCTTCTTGTTTAAATATTTTATTTTCATCTACAAGTTCTAATTCTAAAAATTTCAAACCATTAGCTAAAAAAATATTTGGCCAAGGGGTAAAAGCGAGATATTTTTGATAAATTTCTCTTGCGTTGTTGAATGTAATCATCCCATCTTCTTTTTTTATTTTTGTACATTGAGTTGCTAAATTTTCATCTTGTTTTTTAGGGGCTAAATTTTCAAAATTTAAAAGAGTGGAAATGATAAGCTTTGCAGCTAAATTAGCCAATATTTCAAAAACTTCGCTTGAATTTTTATCTTTAATATCACATTCCAAACTTTCAAGTATAGCACCTGTATCAAGCCCTTCTTCCATAAGCATAGTGCAAACCCCACTTTTTTCATCGCCATTTAAAATCGCGCTTTGAATAGGGCTAGCACCGCGATATTTTGGCAATAAAGAAGCATGTAAATTTACACAAGGAGCTATATCTAAAATGGCTTTAGGTAAAATTTTTCCATAAGCAGCCACTACGATAAAATCGGGTTTTAAGTCGCTAATTTGCTTAATGGTTGCTTCATCTTTTAATGATTTAGGCGTAAAAATCGGAATACAAGAAGAATGACTGCTTAAAAAAGCTTTTGTATGGCTTGGAGTTAAAATTTGTTTTCTACCTACTGCTTTATCGGGTTGGGTAAAAAGTGCTACGATGTTAAAATTCTCATTTTCTAAAAGAGCTTTTAAAATGCAAGTTGCATAAGCTGGGGTTCCCATAAAAATTATTTTTTTCATTAGATCCATCTTGATATTTTTTTGAAATGGTATCTAATTTGAATTTAAAAATGCTTTATCTTTAATCATTACTTTATTTTTTATCATTTTAAAAATGTTATAATAAAAATTATTTGGAGTTGAAAAAATGTCTTTTATTGTTGAAATGCTTAAAAATAATAAGTTAAAATTTTTATCCTTTTTGTTTTTTTCTTTTATAACGAGTATTGTAGGGGTTTTTACTCTAATTTTTATCAATGATTATTTGCTTAAAAGTGTGCAAAATATACCTATTTTTTATTTTCTAATTTTACTTTTAGTTTTTTTTGCAAGTTCGACTATAGTAGAACTTGGATTGAGTATTTTTGGACAAAATTTTATTTTTAAAATGCAAAAGCGTATTGTAAAACAAATTTTAGACACTCCTTTGCTTCGAGTGGCTAAGGTAGGAAAAGCAAGAATTTTAGCATCTTTAGGATCTGATGTTAGAAATATATCTTTTGGGCTTTTGCGTTTGCCTGATTTTTTGCAATCAAGCATTTTGATTTTTTGCACGAGTGTCTATTTGTGCTATCTTTCTGTTGAAATTTTTATTTTTTGTGCAGTTTGGATCGCAATTGTTTTTATAACAAATCATTTTTTAATGATGAAAGTTTATTATTATTTTCGTAAGGCTAGAGAAAATGATGATGCTTTGCAAAACAATTATCAAAATATACTTGATGGCCATAAAGAACTTTTAATCAATCAAGATAGAGCTAAGCTTTATTATGAGCTTGAATTTGAAAATAATGCAAAAGCAAAAAAGATAAATAGCACTTTAGGCAATCTTTTTAATAATTTATCAAACAATTGGACAAATGTAACGCTTTTAGCTTTAGTGGGTATGGAGTTTTTTTTAGCTTTAAAATATAATCTAGCAAGTGTAAATGAGGCAACCACTATAGCTCTTTCTATTTTATTTTTAAGAACTCCTTTGGTTTCTATGATCTCTTCTTTTCCTACTTTGCTTTTAGCAAAAATCGCTTTAGATAAAATCGAAAAATTAGAATTAGATGAATATAGGGAAGGTTTTAAAAAGATAGATTATATTAAAGATTGGAAACAAATTTCTTTTAAAAATGTTTCTTTTTCTTATGAAGAGAATTTCAGCTTAAATCCTGTAAGTATTGATATAAAAAAAGGAGAACTTATATTTTTAATCGGCAAAAATGGAAGTGGAAAATCAACTTTTTGTATGCTTTTAGCAGGACTTTTTAAACCAAGTGATGGCGAAATTTATGTGGATAATATGCGAATTGATGATGAAAAAAGCTTAAAAAAATACAGATCGCTTATTTCTGCAGTTTTTAGCGATTTTCATCTTTTTAGCAAAACCTTAAGTAAAAATGGTTTTGCAAGCGAAGAAAAAATTGCTTTTTGGCTTAATTTTTTAGAGCTTGAAAATAAAACAAGTGTTGTGGATAATGAATTAACTTTTACCAAGCTTTCTACAGGGCAAAAAAAGCGTTTAGCTATGCTTATAGCTTTGCTAGAACAAAGGGATGTTTTAATTCTTGATGAATGGGCAGCAGATCAAGATCCGGTATTTAGAAAATTTTTCTATAAAAAACTTTTACCTTTATTAAAAGAACAAGGTAAAACTATTTTTGCTATTACCCATGATGATGCTTATTTTGATAGCGCTGATCGAATTTTACTTGCACAAGAAGGCAATATAAGCGAGTTAAAAGGTGAAAATATCAAAGAAAAAGCTAAAAGTTTGATTGCTGAATTTGAGTGAAATTTTACGATAATTTTAAATTTAAATAACAAAATACTTTTTTGTAGAATTTAAAAATTGAAATTGTAAAACTAGTTAAGGTTTTGTATATAAAAATTTAATTGATTTGCTAATCTTTAAAAAAATTAATTTGACGATTTATTTTTCATAATTTGACTTTTTATTACATTTTTCAATTTCATTTGGCTTTTAATTTAGCAATATTGTTTAAATTCAGTTTTGCCTATTTGCTTAAATTTTTAATATTTATAATTTAAGCAAATAATGATTTTATTATATAGAATTATTTTGTTCTATATCGATATAAAATTTAGCTATTTTATTATAAGCAACTTCCCAAGCTTTAAGAGTGGTTTCATCTGGATTTAAAAGACTTTTTATAGCTTTTAAAAGACAAGCACCAACTATAGGATAATGTTCTTCTTTAACTCCTAAATTTACATGAGTTATAGCGACTTTATCAACAAAAGACCTCATTTTTTCTAAATCATCTATATTTTTAGCCGCGATTAAAATTGCCATCGCTAAAGCTTTTGGCTGCTCTCCTGAAATTTGTTTTTCCATATTAAACATAGGCTTGACCTCAGGATAATCATTAAACATAATTTTATAAAATTCTTTTGTTAAATCCTCTCCATTTTTTTGTAAAATAGGGACACAATCTTTAATGATTTGAATTTGTTCTTGAGTCATATTTTTCCTTCGATATATTTTTGATAGCAAGGCAATTATATATAAAATCAAAGGATAAAAAAATAACCTATGTTAATTTTTCAAATCATTAAAAAAATCTCCCATAAGCATAGCTAAACCTCTATAAAAATCGCTTTTTGCTGCTTTTTCCAAGTCATCGTTCCAAGTATTAAACCAAGTGAAAAACTCTTTTTCTAAAAATTCTTTCAAGGTTTTTTTGTCATCATTTTTTAGCAATTCTTTGATAAATAAAAGTTCATTAATCAAGCTATCTTGAGGTTCATTTTCTAAAAAATTTAAAAAATTGTATTTTAAAAAGATATTTTTGACTTTTTCAGAATTACTTGAGTAAATTTCTTTATCTTTATCAAGATAAAAAGAAGCATAAGGCGGAGCTTTGACAAAATCAATATCGCTTAAAAAAAGACAAGTAAAATCATATCCTATTGCCTTTTCATCTTCTTTAGAATGACTTAGTAGCCTTAAAGCTTCTTTTTGTAAAGGATTTTCATTTTTTAAAAACCACCTTTGCCAGAGTTGTTCTTTTTGAATTTTCTCTAGCAAATCTTGTTTAGGTGGATTTTTTAAAAAAGTAATGAAAATATCTATTGCTAGATGTTTCATTAAGAGTGTCCTAGCATAATTTGTGTGCTTATTAGACCATAAAATAGCATTCTAGTGATAAACACTCCTATAAAAGCACACAATAGAGCAAAATAGGTAAAAAATTTACTTTGGAATTTTTCATAAAGATAGTTATTTAAATACCAACAAGTGATGCTTAATCCCAAAAATGCAAAAGATGATCCTATAAACCAAATATAAGTTCCCCCTAAAAGCTCAAAAGGATTGACAAGTCCCATAATCCAAGTTTGTCCTACGTGCAAGGTTTGTAAAACAATAGCCGTACTTAATAATCCTATACCAATAAGCCCTGCAAAAAAAGACATTTTTCTTTCGTGTTCACCTTCTTCAAAGAAACAATAATAAAGAATAGAACCCAAAAAAATCGCACTAGCAAAAAAATAAAGCAAAGTGATTTTAAAATTCCAAGTCGGCACACTTTTTTGCATAGAACCATAAGCGCCACTCATAAAGAAAATTCCTAAAATTCCGCATAGCAATGTTAGAAAAAAGACCCATTTTTTATTTTTAAAATAAAGTAAAAAGCCAAAAACACAAACAAGAGAAGAGAATAAAATTTCATTATTCATCCAACCTACATACCATTGATTATTAGCATAAAAAAATCCAAGTCGGTTAAGAACATTAAAAATATGTGTTATGTCATTTAGATGAAAAAAAGAAGGTATAAAAGCTACGATCATAGCTATACCTAAAAAAAGCCCAAAAGATTTTAAATGAGTAAAATTTTTATAGCCATTTAAAAAAGCAGGAGCATAGACAAAGCTAAGCCCGATAAAGGCTTGTGCGAGTATGGTAAAAAGCACTAAAGGCATTTCGCTAAAAATATGATTAAAGGATGTCATTTTTTACTCCTTGATAATTTTGTGGCAAATGAAAGATTGCGCTTTTATTTCCTGAAGGTAAGCTATGTTTTTCAGGCACTATACATAAATTTGGATGCGTGATACTTGCATCAGGCAAAGGAGTGATTGAAGCTAAATTTCCATGTTTTTCTCTTAATTTAGCGATATCTCCAGCCTTTAAGGCTCTAAAAGGACAAGAATCCACACAAATTGGATTTTTTCCTTCTTTGAGTCTATCATAGCAACCATCGCATTTGCTCATGTGTCCACTTTCGTGATTAAATTGTGGAGCGCCATAAGGACAAGCCATAGCACAGGCTTTACATCCTATACACATACTATCTTCAACCTTCACTATACCCCATTTTACCTTCATGGTTGCACCTGTTGGACAAGCTTTAAGACAAGCTGGATCAGAGCAGTGATTGCAAGATATAGAAGTATAATAAGCAAAAACGTTTTGCTCTACACTTCCATCTTCTTCTTTGCAAGTCCAATTACCTCCTTCTGTTTCAAAAACACGGCGAAAATTTACCCCAACGGGCATATTTTTATAATCTTTACAAGATAAAGAACAAGTTCTACAGCCTACGCATTTGCTTTGATCAAGCATAAAACCAAATTGTGAGTTTTCTTCTAAATTCATTTTACACTCCTTAAACTTTTGCAATTTCTACTAAAATAGAATGTTGTCCATTGCCTTTTGAAATAGCAGTTGGCACTATACTAGCTAAAGAATTAACGCAAGTTCCTACATCGATACCATTTTCATATTTAGCCCACGCTCCTTGAGGAGTGACTGCACAACCTGGTATGATTTTTGGTGTTACTTTGGCCATTCCTTGGATAATACCTAAGTCATTTCTAACTTGGATCACATCTCCTGTTTTAATACCTCTTGCTTGTGCATCAATAGGATTGATCCAAATTTCTTGAGGGTTTGTTTCTCTAATTTGTGGAATTTCCCAAAAACTAGAATGAGTCCTTCCTTTGTAGTGATATCCATAAAATTGTAAAGGATATTTTTCTTTTAAAGGATCAAGTATGCCTTCTCTTTGACTTTCAAACACAGGAATAGGAACGATTTGTTGCCCTTCTCTTAATTTCCAAGTTTTTTGCATTTTTGCAAGTTCATTACTATAAATTTCGATTTTACCGCTTGGGGTTTTTAAAGGATGATTGATAGGATCTTTTATAAATTCTTCAAGTGCGACAACAGGTTTAACCGGATCAAATTTTACAAGTCCTTTTTCGCACATTTCTTCAAAACTTGGCAAGAGTGGATTTTTTTTCATACTTTCTTCATAAAGATATTTTAACCAGTCTTTTTGAGTTTTTCCTTCACTAAATTCTTGTTCTATACCTAATCTTTTGGCAAGTTCGATACACATTTCATAAATAGGTTTTGCCTCGCCCACAGGTTCTATAGCTTTTTGACAATAGATAATATAAGGCCTATCGCTATAATATCCTGCGCTAGGTCTAATAAAATCTTCTTGTTCTAACATAGTCGCATCAGGCAAAATATAATCAGCATAATTATTAGATGGCGTTCTTGTAACATTGATATCAACAATGCATTCACACAAACTTTCATCGCTTAAAATGCGATCAACTTCCTTAATAGTGCTGTGCTGATTGGTTAAACAATTTCCTGCTGTATTGAAGATAAATTTGATATTGTTTGAGTTGTTTTGTTCCACGCACCCCATCACTAAGATCTGTCATTTCTTTACCGCGATAAATAGCATCGGTATATAAGAAACAAGGAATAGAATCTTTAATAGGATTTTTATAAGGCATTCCCATAATATCGTAAGTTTTACTTGATCCGGTGCGACAACCTGTATTACCTCCTTCTATGCCTATACTTCCTATCATGCAAGCTAAAGTTGCAATAGCTCTTGCATTTTGCTCCCCATTAGAATGTCTTTGCACTCCCCAGCCTTGTTCGATAAAACAAGGTTTGGTTAAAGCGATTTCTCTTGCAAGTTGAGTGATGCGACGAGATGGAATTTTTGTGATTTTGCTCGCCCATTCGGGAGTTTTTTCTATACCATCATAAGTTCCTAAAACATAACTTTCATAACTTGAATTTTTAGGTGCATCACTTGGTAGGGTATTTTCGCTAAAACCTATAGTGTAAGTATCAAGAAATTTCCTATCCAGTAAATTTTCTTTAATCATCACATAGGCTAAAGCTGCAATTAAAGCTGCGTCCGTTCCAGGAGCTATTGGAATCCATTCATCACAATGCCCTATACAAGAATCATTATATCTTGGATCAATATGGATAATCTTACAACCACTTTCTTCTAAAGCTTTATGATAAGCATAGCCTATGCCACCTCCGCCCATTCTCGTTTCTACATGATTAGCACCAAAAAAGATAGCGAGTTTTGCAGAACGTAGAGTCGCGATATCGCTTGCAGGAGATCCTCCATAAAAATAATTCATTGCATTTGTAATTTGTGCTGTTGAGTAAGAATTATAATAATTTAGATAACCTCCATATAGACTTAAAAGTCTTGCCCAAGGGCCTGAAGTGCAGCGATTGATAATAGTTCCGGTGGTTCCTGTAGCATAGGTGATAAAAAATGCTTCATTTCCGTATTTTTCTTTTACCTCTTTCATTTTTGAAGCGATTTCATCGAAAGCTTGCTCCCAAGAAATAGGCATAAATTTACCTTCTCCTCTTTTACCTACTCTTTTTAAAGGCCTTTTAAGTCGATTGGCATTATAAACCTTATATCTTGAACTTCTTCCTCTAACACAAGCTCTAGCTTGACGTGTGTCAAACTCATCTTCTCCTTCATTGTCCGTGCTAACGTATTTTACAACCCCATCTTGAGTATGAACCTTAATAGGACATTTTGTTCCACAATTTACATTACATCCTGCCCATTTTGTTACTATGGGCGAGGTTTTTAATAAATTCGAACTTAACTGCATAGGAGTTAAAGCTAAACCACCAAATAAAGAACTCCATTTTAAAAAATCTCTACGATTTTGCTGCATGTATGCTCCTTTGTATTTTGTTACAAAATATTTAATCATTATATTCCAAAAAAATATAAAATTCAAGTAAAATTAAGACTAAAAATGTCTTAAAATAGAGGTTTGCTTGTATAATTTTGATATTTAACCAATATTTATATTTATTTTAGTTTTTATAAATATTTAAATTTTGTAATGTAAAAATTTTATATTGATTTATCCCCTCTAGGGGCTTGTGGCTTGTTTGGTTTTATTTTATAATTAAATAAATACAATTTTTAAGGAAAAAGATGTTTAGATTTTGGATTTTTATCTTAGTTTTGTTTGTGAATTTACAAGCAAAGATTCCAAAAGATACTTTAATCATCGCAGTGGAAAATGAAATTTCAAGGATAAATCCTGCGTATAGTGAAGATCATGATGTGCTTATTAATCTTATTTTTTCAGGACTTGTTTATTTTGATCAGGATATGAATTTAAAACCAGATTTAGCAAAGTCTTGGAAAATCAGTAAAAATGGTTTAGTTTATGATATTTTTTTAAGGGATGATGTTTTGTGGCATGATGGAGTAAAATTTAGTGCCCAAGATGTTAAATTCAGTATAGATGCTTTTAAAAATTCGAAAAATAATTCTCCATTGTATGTTAATTTTGACAATGTAAAAAAAATAGAAATAATCAATCCTTATCACATAAAAATCACGCTTTTTGAACCTTATCCGGCTTTTTTGGATGCTTTAAGTATAGGAATACTGCCAAAACATTTGCTTGAAAATAAAGATCTAAATACAGCTTCTTTTAATGAGCATCCTATAGGAACAGGAGCTTATAAATTTGTTGAGTGGAAAAAAGGAGAATATGTAAAATTAGAAGCTAATGATAAATTTTATCGAGCTAAGGTTAAAACTCCAAAATTAATCATAAAGCATATTTTTGATCCTTTAATTGCGAGTATGGAACTTAAAAATGGCACTATAGATGCTGCTTTGATTGACAATTCTTTATTAAATATCTTTAAAAATAATCCAAAATTTAAGATTTTAAGAGAAAAATCGGTTGATTATAGAGCTTTAATGTTTAATTTAAATAATGAATTTTTAAAAGATGTAAGAGTAAGAAAAGCGTTAAATTATGCCGTAGATAGAGAAAGTATAGTGAAAAATCTCTTGCATGGATATGGCATGGTTGCCTTTCATCCTTTGCAAAATTCTTGGGCAAATCCTAAACATTTTAATTCTTTTAATTATGATGTGTTAAAGGCAGAAAAATTGCTTTTGGATGCTGGTTTTACTAAAAATAAAGATGGAATTTTTCAAAAAAATGGAAAAGAATTGAAATTTCAAATTTATGCTATGAGTAATGATCCTTTAAGGGTAAGTTTAGCAGGAATTTTGCAAAGTGAATTTAGAAAAATTGGGGTTTTAACGCAGATTGTAGCAAAGCCGGCTGGTAGTTTTGATTATTCTAAGGCTGATAGTTTTGTTATTGGTTGGGGGAGTCCTTTTGATCCTGACTTTCATACTTTTAGAGTTTTTGAAAGCTCTCAAGATAGTGATTTAAATGAACAAGGTTGGAATTTTGGGCATTATCATAATAAAAAAGTTGATGATTCTTTATTTAGGGCTAGAAATACTTTTGATCTAAATGAACGCAAAAAATATTATAAAGAATTTATTGATGCCTTATATGATGATCCTCCTTTTATTTTTCTTGTTTATTTAGATTTTGCTTTAGTTTATGATGCTAAGATTAAAGGCATTGAGTCTAGAATTTTGGGTCATCATGGTGTAGGCTTTACTTCAAATATTTATGAATGGGTTAAGCTCTAGTGCTTTCGCGTTTATTTTTTGGTATTTTAGTAGCTTTTTTAAGTACCTTTTTATGCTTTATAATGTTACATTTTAGCAAAGCCAATATAAGTTATGCTAATGGTAGCAATACTCAAAGCAAAGAATTTGTTAAAAGAGTGGAAAAAAATTTAGGACTCGATAGTCCCTTATTGATTCAATATAGAAATTGGATTTTTAAGGCTTTAAAAGGGGATTTTGGTATATCTTTTTTAAGCGGAGAAAGGGTGTTAAAGATTATAAAAGAAAGGTTTTTAAATACTTTGATTTTAAGTTTTAGCGCCCTAGGTATTTTATTTTTTTTGAGTATTTTTTTGGCTTTTGTGGAGTATCATTTTAAAAATAGTTTTATAGAAAAAATCATTACTTTTGTAACATTAAATTTTTTCGCCCTGCCTCCTTTGGTGATCGCATTGATTTTTATATTTATTTTTAGCTTTTTTGGCCATTTTTTATTAATCGGTGATATAGAATTTGAAAACGACTTTTTTAGTCGTTTAAAGCATCTTATTTTTCCTATTTTGGTTCTTGTTTTATCTCATTTGGCTTTATATTTAAGAATAGCAAGAAATCTTATCCATGAGTGTTTTTCTCAAATTTTTATACAAAATCTTTATGCTAGAGCTTTAAAACAAAGTGATATTAATTGTTTGGTTTTAAAATATTGTTTAGGTTCGATTATCTCTTATTTTGGAGCTACTGCTTTAAATTTCATCATGGGAACTTATATTGTAGAAAATATTTTTAATTTTAGTGGGATTGGATTTTTATTGATTCAAAGCATTATTTATAAAGATTTTCCTGTGGTTTTGGCTTTATTGTTCTTAAGTGTTCTTTTTGCGACATTGCTAAGTTTTTTAAGTGATATAATTTCTCAAATTTTAAATCCAAAGTTAAGAAAGTTTTCTTTTGTTTAAGATTTTTATTTATCTTTCACCCTTAATCGTTTTATCTGTATTGGCTTTATTAGCGCCATTTTTAGCTTCGTTTGATATTTTATCAATACATTTGCAAAATGCTTATCAAGCTCCAAATCAAATTTATATTTTAGGTACGGATTTTTTAGGTAGAGACTTGTATTCTCGTTTGCTTTTTGCTTTGAGAAATTCTTTATTAATAGGAGTTTTTGGTTCATTTTTATCCATTTTTTTTGCGATTTTTTATCTTTTTTTGGCGCGTTTATTTTTTTATACTTTTTGGATGAGAATATTAGATCTTTTTTTAGCCTTTCCTGCTTTTTTATTATTGATGTTTTTTCAAAATTTTATGAGTGTAAATATGCTACTCATGAGTGTATTAATCGCTTTAATACATTGGTGCTTCATCGCTAGGATGCTTGAGAGTGAATTAAAAAAATTAGAGAGTTTGGAATTTTATAAAGCAAGTATAGTTTTAGGAAGAACTCCTTTGAAAATTTTTTTAAAAGATCTTTTACCGGCTTTAAAATCATTGATTTTTACACTTTTTGTTTTTAATATTATCCATGCTATTGCTACAGAATCCACTTTAAGTTTTTTTGGGCTTGGTATGGGGTTTGAAATTCCAACTTTGGGAATTTTATTAAATGATTTTTCAAAAGCAGTTTTTGTAGGAGCTTGGTGGGTAATATTTTTTCCACTTTTAACTCTTATATTACTTTTTTTACCGCTTTTATGGTTGGGTAATTTTTTACAGGATCGCTGGGGAGTGAGATCTTGAGAGTTAAAAATTTAAATATAAGTTTTAAAAATAAAATTTTACTAAAAAATATTAGCTTTGAACTAAAAAAAGGTCAAGCTTTAACGGTGCTAGGAGAAAGTGGAGTAGGAAAAAGTTTATTAAGTAAAGCTTTAGTGAGGCTTTTGAATTCTAAATTTAGTTTAACCGCTGATGAATTTAGCTTTAATGGAGTTGAAATTTTAAAGCTAAAGAAAAATCAACTTAGAGAATTTAGATCTAAAGTCGCATTAGTGTTGCAAGATAGCGAGTTAAGTTTATATCCTTATATGGACTTAGGAAAATTATGCTCTTTTATTTTAAAAACTCATACAAATTTAAATCAAAAAGAGTATAAAAAATATGTTTTTTCTTATTTTGAACAATTGGGTTTTGAAAATTTGGATTTATTATGGCATTCTTATCCTCATGAGTTAAGTGTAGGGATGGCTAGGAGAGTGAGTTTAGCTTTAGCTTTATTGCACAAGCCAGAAATTTTAATTTGTGATGAGGTAAATGTTTCATTGGATGAAAAAAATAATCAAAAAATCATTCAAATTTTAAAAGAGCTAAAAAAAGATATTGCTTTGGTTTGTATCACTCACGATTTAGATTTAGTGCATTCTTTGGCTGATGAAATTCTTCTCATAGAAAAAGATCAAACTAAACTTTATACTTTGGATCAATTTTTAGGAAATATGAATGCTTAAAGTGCATCATTTGAGTAAATTTTATGAGATAAAAAAACATTGGTATTTAAAGAAAGAAAGATATACAGTTTTTAAAAATATTAATTTTTCTCTAGAACAAGGTGAAAATTTAATGATTTTAGGGCAAAGTGGTTGTGGAAAAACGACTTTAGCAAAAATACTTTGTTTTTTAGAAGATCCAAATGAGGGTGAAGTTTTATATCAAAATCACAATGTGCATAAGATCAACAAAGAAAAACAAAGACTTTTAAGAAAAGAAATACAATATTGCTTTCAAGATCAAAAAATGGCTTTAAATCCCTATAAAAAAATTAAGAATTTAATACAGGATGGTTTGGAAAATTTTAATTTAAAAAAGAATGATGAGGTGATTTTTGATTTTTTTGATCGTTTTGGCTTAAAGCGACAAATTTTAGAATGCAAACCTTATGAATTAAGCGGCGGAGAAGCTTCTCGTATAGGACTTATCCGTGCTTTAATTTTAAAACCTAAATTATTGATTTTAGATGAAATAACTTCAATGCTTGATACAAAAAATTCTAACGAAATTCTTTGTTTTTTAAATCAATACCAGCAAAAACGCAATATTTCTTATATTTTTATAACCCATCATAAAAATTTATTTGATAAATTCAAGTATAAAAAAATCCAATTTTAATATAAAATTAACACAAATTTTTTTATTCTAAGTTTTAATATAGAAATTTTAGAGTAAAATATTATCTTTGTGGGATAAAATTTTATTGCAAGACAATAAAAAATGTTTAAATTTAAAGAAGGAGAGCAAATGTCTCATATAGATGTGGCACACCCTTATTTTGGTATCTTTTTAATGATAGTGCTTGCTAGTGTAATCTTTTTCGGATTGGTTTTTCTAGCTTCAAAAATCGGCAATAATTTTGCCTCAAAAAATCGAAAAAGACTAGGACTTGGAATTTATGAATGTGGTCCTATACCTGTTAAACAAGCAAATAAAATTAATTCTCAATTTTTTATTGTCGCTTTGATATTTATTCTTTTAGATATTGAAGTCGTATTTTTATTTCCTTGGGCTTTGATTTTTAAAATCCTAGGATGGTTTGGACTTTTAGAAGTGTTAATTTTTATTTTACTTTTAGGAGTAGGTTTTTTATATGCATATAAAAAAGGAGCGTTTGCATGGCAGAGCATCAAATAAATTATGCTAGCGGTTTACCAGTAGTTTTAACTAGTGTTGATAAGCTTGTTCAATGGGGTAGAAGTAATTCTTTATGGGCTTTATCTTATGGTTTGGCGTGCTGTGCTATAGAAATGATGGCAGCAGGAGGTTCAAGATACGATTTTGACCGCTTTGGAACTATTTTTAGGGCTTCTCCTCGTCATAGCGAAGTGATGATTATCGCAGGAACTTTGAGTAAAAAACACGCTGAATTTACAAGAAGACTTTATGATATGATGCCTGAACCTAAGTGGGTTATTTCAATGGGAAGTTGTGCAAATACCGGAGGAATGTTTAATACTTATTCTACGGTGCAAGGAGTGGATCGTATTATACCGGTAGATATTTATGTACCAGGTTGCTCTCCTCGTCCTGAAAGTTTTCAATTTGCTTTGATGATTTTACAAAAAAGAATTCGTAAAGAAAAAGCAAGTCGTAAAATTGCACCAAAAAGGTTGGTATAAAGATGAGAAAATATAGTGATAAAAAAGATGTTCAATTAAAAAATTATTATAAAGATAGATTTTATCATGCTCCACATACAGCTAAGATCAATGTTGATGAGAGTGAATTTAAACAAGATTATGAAATTTTAAAAGAGCAAATTGGAATTTTAGATTCTTTTATAGAGCTTGATTTTTGGGTGATTCAAATCAATAAAGAAGATAATATTAAAACCTTGCAAATTCTTAAAAATCTAGGCTATATATCTTTCACTGAAGCAAGTGCTATTGATTTTGTTGCTTCTAGAAATGGTTTTGAGGTTTTTTATCAGCTTTTAAATATCGATAAAAAATTAAGAGTAAGAGTTAAAACTTTTGTGGGCGTTAAAGAAAGATTGCAAAGCGTTACTAGCGTTTTTAAAGGAGCCAATTGGAGCGAGAGAGAAATTTATGATATGTATGGAATATTTATCATCAATCATCCAAATTTAAAACGTATTTTGATGCCTGATGATTGGTATGGTCACCCTCTTTTAAAAACTTATCCTTTAAAAGGAGATGAGTTTGCACAATGGTATGAAATTGATAGAATTTTTGGAAAAGAATATCGTGAAGTTGTTGGACCTGAACAAAGAGATTCTGGCTTTGTGGATGATAAAGATACTCTTAATTTTGCAAGAATTTATCATGAAACCGCTAAAGGAGCTAATCCTAAAGAAATATCTTTCAAACAAGAATATCAAGAAGAAGAGGGCGTTGCTTTTGTGAAAAAAGTCAAACGCGATCAAGCAAAAATTTTAGAGAAAAGGCGTTAAAATGCAAATTCCTAGCAAGTTAAAACCTTATTATGAAAATATAGCTTTTGAACAAGAAGATTCAAAAATGATTATCAATTTAGGGCCTCAACACCCTTCAGCACACGGAAATTTACGTCTTATTTTAGAGCTTGATGGGGAACAGGTCGTGAAGGCACGTCCAACTATAGGTTATATGCATCGCGGTATGGAGAAAATGGCTGAAAATATGATCTATCAAGAATTTATTCCTACAACCGATAGAATGGATTATGTTGCAGCTTCTTCAAATAACTATGCTTATTGTGCTGCAGTTGAAAAATTATGTGGTTTGGAAATTCCACGCAGAGCCCAAGTGATTCGTATGATATTATTAGAACTTAATCGTATAGGATCGCATTTGCTTTGGCTTGCAACTCACGCACTTGATATCGGAGCTATGACTGTATTTTTATATTGTTTTAGAGAAAGAGAATATGTTTTAGATTTGATTGAAAAGTATTGTGGAGCGAGACTTACACATTCTTCAATGAGAATTGGAGGAGTGATGCTTGATTTGCCTGAAGGCTTTTTACAAGAACTTTTAGCTTTTTGCGATAAATTTCCTAAAGATATCGCTGATTATGAAGCTTTATTAGATGATAATCGAATTTGGCGCTTAAGAACTGAAAATGTTGGCGTGGTAACTAAAGAACAAGTTTTAAATTGGGGTTGTAGTGGAGTACTTTTAAGAGGAAGCGGAATTTGCTATGATATACGCAAAGAAGAACCTTATTTGCTATATAATGAAGTGGATTTTGGTGTGCCTTATGCAACTCAAGGTGATTCTTATGCAAGATATAAAGTTTATATGCAAGAATTTAGAGAAAGTCTTAAAATTTTAAGACAATGTGCAGCCCTTTATAAGGATACGCCGCCTGAAATTTTAGCTAACCATCCAGAATATGTTAGTGCTTCAAAAGAGCAAATTTTGACACAAAATTATTCACTCATGCAACATTTTGTTTTAGTTACTCAAGGCTTAAAGCCTCCAAAAGGTGAAGTTTATGTGCCTACTGAAAGTCCAAAAGGCGAGTTAGGATTTTTTATCCATAGTGATGGAAGCGGAAGACCTTATCGTTTAAAAGCTAGAACTCCTAGTTATTGGCATTGTTCTTTTTTTGAAGAAATGTTAGTGGGAACGTATTTAGCGGATGTGGTTGCGATCATGGGTAATGTAAATATAGTTTTAGGTGAGATTGATCGATGAGAAGGGTAGATTTAAGAAAGAGCAAAGCGCTCTTTGAGGATTTAGCACAGACTATTAAAGAGGTTAAGGTAGGGGAAGTATTGGTGATTCTTTTTGAAATCGGTGATTTTTCTGCTGTAGAAAAAAGTTTTTCTTTTGTAAAAGAAAATGGATGTGAACTTCTTAATTCTTTAAAATTTAATCAAGTCGATTGGACTATCGTTATCAAAAAGGAAAGTGTATGATTTATGAAAAGGCACTTTGTTTTTTAGATATGCCAAGCATTAAAAATAAAGATTTATGCACAAGAATTCAAGGCGAGAATATTAATATTTCTTGCTTAGAGGATAAGTTTTTAAAAGCTAAATTTTATAAATGTGAAATTGCAAGTTTGAGTTTTGTTTTAGCCTTGCTTTGCAAAATGAGTGATGAAAATACTTTTAAAGATTTAGATGAAGGTTATTTAAGTGCTGAATCTTGTTTTGGGGAAGAAGAAGCAAGTGATACATTGGATTTTTTAAAAACGGCAAAATATTTAATTATAGATAAAAATATTGATTTATACAAAGACAGTGAAAATATAAAATATTTTTTAAATTTTTTAAGCCAAAAGTATCAACTTAAAATTTTAGACAGCAATGAAAAAGAATGCCATTTTGAAAATGCAAAATTTAATCCTTTAAAAGAATTGGATAATTACGATGGATTAGTGCTTTTTAAGGCTGATTTGGATGACAATAATTTACATTGCTCAAAGCAATTTTTACAAATTTCAAAATGCAAAGATCAAAGCGAAGTAGAAATTTTAGCCAAAGATTTCAATCTTAAAACCACACTTTGTTTAGATGAAAATTTACAAGGCACTATTGGTTTTTTAAATCATGAAAATTTTGGTTTTGATTTTACTCAAATTCGCATAAAGGAAGCAAAATGACAGTTAAAATAAATGGTATAGATTGCGCCTTTGAAGAAGGCGAATATATCCTTAATATAGCAAGAAGAAATGATATTTTTATTCCTGCAATTTGTTATTTGACCGGTTGTAGCCCTACTTTAGCGTGTCGTATGTGTATGGTAGAGGCTGATGGTAAAAAGGTTTATTCTTGCAATACCAAAGCAAAAGATGGTATGGTTGTAGAAAGTGATTTGCAAAATTTATGGGATGAGAGAAATGAGATCATGCAAGCTTATTGTATCAATCATCCATTAGAATGTGGAGTTTGTGATAAATCTGGTGAGTGTGAGCTCCAAAATTTCACACACAAATCAAGAGTGAATGTGCAAAGACATTGGATAAAAGACACTCATAAACCACATAAACATTGGGGGATGATCAATTATGATCCAGCTCTTTGTATAGTTTGCGAACGCTGTGTCACAGTTTGTAAGGATAAGATCGGCGAAAGTGCTTTAAAAACTGTTCCACGTGGAGGAGATGCTGTAGACGCTGGTTTTAAAGAAACAATGGGCAAAGATGCTTATGCAATTTGGACAAAATTCCAAAAAAGTTTAATCGGCCCATCCAATGGTGAAAGTCTAAATTGTTCCTTTTGTGGAGAATGTACAAGTGTATGTCCAACGGGAGCTTTGATCGGATCAAAATTTCAATACAGCTCTAATGCTTGGGAGCTTACAAGAATTCCAGCAGCAAATCCTCATTCTAGTGATTGTGAGCTTATGTATTATGATATCAAACAAAGTGGAATTAGCGATCAAAAGCCTAAAATTTATCGCGTGAGTAATGATTTTGCTTTTGCAACTTTAAATAAAGCAGCAAGATTTGGTTTTGATACGCAAAATGAGGCTACTAAAGATGAAAAAGCTTTTAATGAACTTGTAGCACTTTTTGAAAAAAATGAAATTAAAAATATTAAATTCAATAGCTTTATAACCAATGAAGAGGCTTTGATTTTGCAAAATTTAAAGCATAAGTTTAATCTCAATCTTATCAATGAAGAAGCTTTAAAATTTAAAGAATTTCTTAATGAATTTATAGAAAATTCAGGAGAAATGTATAATGCCGTAAGTGATGATATCACCAAGAGCGATTTTTTAGTAGTTTTAGGAACTTTATTAAGATATGATGCGCCAACTCTAAGCTACAAAGTTAATAATTCTTTAGTAATGAATAAAGGAGCAGGGCTTTATTTTCATCCTATAGGGGATTTGGGTGTTGAAAAATATTCTAAGAATTTTCTTTCATGTATTCATAAAAGTGGAGATGAAGAGCAAATTTTATATTTTTTACTTCAAAAATTTACAACAGATGAAAGCATTAAGGCTCATTTAGCTGAATTTTTTGTTAAAGAAAATAAAGAAATTGAAGAAACGATCAATGAAGAAGTGATTGAAAAAGTTGTAGAAAAAGACGAAGAAGGTAATGAGATCGAAAAAGAAGTGAAAAAACTTGTTCCAAAAAAAGTAAAAAAGAATATAGAAGTGCAACGTTCTGTTTTTGCTAAAAATTTAGGTTTGGATGAAGATAAGCTTGAGGATTTATTGCTTAAAAAGTCTAAATTTACTCTTGTGGTTGGTAGCGATTTTTACTTCCACCATGATGCTAAAAAACTTGCTAAGTTATTAGCACTAATACAAACAAGCACTCCTTTTAAAGTTTTTCTAAATCCTACACATACTAATACTTTGGGTGTAGCGATGATTTGTGATTTAAGCGCTGATAAAGCAGAAGGTAAAACTTTGGGTTATAATGAAAAAGGAGATTTTACATTTTCTTATGAAGAGCACGCTGATTTGGCGAGTTCTAGTTTAAATCAGCAAGAAGGAACATTTTTAAATTATGATAAAAGAGTAGTTCCAACAAATGCTGCTTTAGAATTTGGCGGATATTATTTAAATGATTTATCTAATGCTTTAGGATTTGATCAAGAATATACCATTGATTATACAAAGAGACTTCCTATGGATAAAGGTTTTTCTCCTATTGAATTTGATAATTTGGAAAATTATTACACCAATGGCGGAGAATGCAAAAGGGGTTATCAGCTTAATTTAGATTGTTTTAAGAAAAACGCTAAGAAAGAATTTTTAGCTCCAAATTCTAATACTTTAGAGCCAAAAGATAATGATATTTTGCTTTATAGTGCAAATCCTAGTTATCAATTTGGTAGATTTTCAAATCGTGCAAGTGCGATCAATGAAGCAATATTTATTGGAATCAGTGAAAATTTAGCCAATGAAAGAAATTTAAAAGATAAAGACTTAGTAAAAATTACAATCAATAATAAAGAAATAAGCTTAAGTGTGCGTGTAGATAAGGATCTAAAAAACGGAGCTTATTTGCCATATTTTGATGAAAAGATAGATACTTTAAGCTTTTTTGATCAAAGATTTGTTTTAGCACAAATACAAAAAATAGGAGCAAACAATGAGTGATTTTGCTTTTTTTGTTTTAGTAACTTTAATAAAATGCGTTATTGTGGTTGCATTTTTTGCTACTTTAGCAGGACTTGCAACCTATGCTGAAAGAAAAGTTTTGGCGTATTTTCAACGTCGTATAGGACCTGATATGGTCGGTCCTTTTGGTTTGATTCAGCTTGTTGCTGATATGATCAAGCTTTTCACAAAAGAGGATATTATTCCTTATAATTCTCAAAAAATTATTTTTGCAATAGCGCCTCTTTTGTCTGCCATTTGTGCCTTTGTTTCTTTAGCAGCTATTCCAATGTTGCCCGAATTTACACTCTTTGGACATATTATCCAGCCTTTAATTTCTGATATTAATGTAGCTTTACTTTTTGTTATAGGAACTTCTGGACTTTGTTTTTATGCGGTATTTTTAGGTGGGCTTTCAAGTAATAACAAATGGTCTATTTTGGGTGCTGCAAGAGGGCTTGTAGCTATCATTTCTTATGAAAGCGTTGGAGCTTTGGCTTTAATGGCTATTGTGATGCTTGTGGGTTCTTTTTCTTTGGTGGATATTAATAATTATCAAAACGATGGAATTTTGTCTTGGCTTATTTTTAAACAACCTTTAGCTTTTATACTTTTTGTTATAGCTCTTTTTATCGAAACCAATAGAACTCCGCTTTGTCTAACAGAAAACGATGCTGAAATTGTTGCTGGTTATGGAACAGAATATTCCGGACTTCGTTGGGGTATGTTTTTCATCGGTGAATATGCTAGTATGATAGCGGGTGCTATTTTAATTTCTTTGCTATTTTTAGGAGGTTTTAATAGCTTTTGGATTATTCCTGGTTGGATTATGATGATATTAAAATCAGTATTTATTTTCTTTTGGTATTTTTGGGCTAGAGCCGCTTTTCCTCAATTGCGTCCTGATCAGGTAATGAGGATGTGTTATTTAATTTTAATTCCTTTGGCAGTTTTAAATCTTTTAATTACAGCCTTAGCAGTGCTTTTATAGGAGTTTAAATGAAAAATTATTATTTGGTTGATGAAAAAAGAAAAACGCCCGTTACGACGTGGCAAAAAATTTTACAAGCTTTAAAAAGAAGTATCAAACTTGAGCTTTTTGTGGGTTTATGGGTGGTGATGCGTGAAATGCTTAAAAGAAATAATAGTGCAACCATAAAATATCCTTTAGAAAAACTCCAACTTGATAATCGTTATCGTGCAGTGCATAGGCTTATGCGTTTTATAGAAAGTGAAAATGAAAGATGTATAGGTTGTGGGCTTTGTGAAAAAATTTGCATCAGTAATTGTATAAGAATGGAGACCTCCCTAGATAAAGATGGACGCAAAAAAGTAAATAATTATAGTATTAATTTGGGGCGTTGTATTTATTGTGGATTTTGTGCTGAAGTATGTCCAGAACTTGCTATAGTTCATGGTTTAGAATATGAAAATGCAGCAGAGCAAAGATCTTATTTTGGCTATAAGCAAGATTTTTTAACTCCTATTGACAAATTAAAACAGCAAGTAGAATTTGAAGGAGCTGGAAGTCTAAGAAAAGATGCTGATTTATTGGTTAAGAAAACTCCAAATTATTATGATGCAATGCAAAATAAAGCCTTAGAAACTCAAGATCAAAATTCACAAGGAGAAGTCAAATGATAGAAACTTTAGCCTTTGTATTTTTTAGCATATTTGTCTTAGGATTTTTTTTAATAGCGGTTTTAAGCAAAACTATGCTTTATTCTCTTTCAGCTTTAGCTGGAGGAATGGTATTTTTATCAGGATTTTATTTTTTATTAGATGCAGATTTTCTAGGTGCGATACAAATCATCGTTTATGGTGGAGCTGTGCTTGGAATTTATAGCTTTGCTATGATGTTTTTTGATGCTTCTAAAGAATTTAAAGAAAAGATTAAAGCTAAAAAAAGTTTTTTTGTTTTGATATTTTTAAGTGCCATTTTTCTTTTATTTGCTATCTTAGGTTTTAAATATCAAAATGTAAAAACAGATCTACCTTTGCAAGATTTAACTTTATTTAATAATAATCAGCAACTTGCTTTACAGGTTTTCTCAAAATATCTTTTAGGCTTTGAATTTATAGCTATATTACTCTTGATTGCTCTTGTTTGTGCCATAGTACTTACTCACAAAGAGCTTTTAAAGGAAAAACAATGATAGAAAAATATTTTTTTATAGCCATTTTAATGTTTGTGATTGGGCTTATTGGAATTTTAAAAAGACAAAATCTCATTATGTTATTTATTTCAAGTGAAATTTTGCTCAATGCTGCAAATTTAGCTTTAGTGGCTGCTTCAAAAATGCATCAAGATTTAAATGGTCAAGTTTTTGCACTTTTTATCATAGGTATTGCAGCTTGTGAAGTGGCTGTTGGAGTAGCTTTATGTGTGCTTTGGTATAGAAAAAATGGCACATTAGAATTAAAAAGTTTAAAAGAGGAGGCTTAGTATGCAAAATTTAGTTTTAGTTTCACTATTGAGTCCTTTTATATCCTTTTTATTTGCAAGTTGTTTTTCTTTAAGCCAAAGAAAGATTTTTGTAGGTTATATATGCGGGATACTTATAGCCATTGGAACTTTTTGTTCTTTGTACTTGCTTTTTAATAATTTTAGCGGCAATATAAGTTTTTTTGAATGGTTTATAGGGGTTAATTTTGGTTTTAATATAGACTCTATCTCACTTACAATGATGTGTGTTGTTGGTATTGTGGCTACTTGTGTGCATTTTTATAGCATTTTTTATATGGCACACGATGAGGGATTTAACAAATTTTTTGCCTACTTAGGACTTTTTGTTTTTTCCATGCTTTTTTTAATCACAAGTGATAACTTTTTAGGTCTTTTTGTAGGTTGGGAAGGTGTTGGACTTTGTTCTTGGCTTTTAATAGGCTTTTGGTATAAAAATAATACCTATTCTTTTGCGGCTAATGAAGCTTTTATTATGAATAGAATTGCTGATTTGGGTATGCTTTTAGGAATTTTTTGGCTTTATATCCAAGTGGGAACTTTAAATTATGATGAAGTTTTTTCCAAGGTGCAAAACCTTGATCATAATGCTTTGATTTTAATAGCAAGCTGTTTATTTATAGGTGCTATGGGAAAATCTGCACAATTTCCTTTTCATACTTGGCTTGCTGATGCGATGGCGGGACCTACTCCAGTTTCAGCTTTAATCCATGCTGCAACCATGGTTACAGCTGGGGTTTATTTGGTTATTAGAGCAGGAGAAATTTATTCTTTGGTTCCTGAAGTTTCTTATTTTATAGCTATTCTTGGAGCTTTTGTGGCTATATTTGCCGCTTCTATGGCTTTGGTGGCAAGGGATTTAAAACGTATCATAGCGTATTCTACTTTATCTCAACTTGGATATATGTTTGTAGCGGCTGGACTTGGAGCTTATGGTATAGCTTTGTTTCATTTGGCAACCCATGCTTTTTTCAAATCTTTATTATTTTTAGGTGCTGGAAACGTAATGCATGCTATGAATGATAACTTAGATATTAAAAAAATGGGTGGATTATTTAAACCTTTAAAAATCACGGCTATTTTTATGACTATAGGATCTTTAGCTTTGGTAGGAATTTATCCTTTTGCAGGATTTTTCTCAAAAGATTTGATTTTAGGATATTCTTTTATAATTCATAATCATGGAATATTTTTAGTGCTTTTAATTGCAGCTTTTATGACAGCTTTTTATAGTTTTAGGCTTTTAATGCTTGTATTTTTTACCAATTCAAGACACGATGCACACCCACATGAAGCAAGTAAAATAGCACTTTTAGCCATGACTCCTTTGATGATTTTGGCAATTGTTTCAGGATTTTTTGAACACAGCTTTTTTAAATATATCAGCTCTAAGCTTGTATTTATAGATGCTCAAGATCATATCGTGATGATTTGTGCCAGTGCAGCAGGAATTTTAGGGATACTTTTGGCTATCATTGCGTATAAATTTTCTTGGTTTAAACCAAGCATAGAAGAAAACAAAATACACAAACTTTTAAGTAATGATTATTTTATACCACATTTTTATCATAAATTTATAGTAAATAAATACGAAAGTTTATGTGCAATTATGAAACATTGCGATGTTTTTATTTTTGATGCAATTGTTGAAAAAATTTCTTTTTATGCTAATTTAATTTCTAAAAAAATGATTATGCCAAATAGCTTAAATTTAATGCTTAGATTTTTGGTGGCTGGTTTTGTGATTTTACTTATTTTGGCAAGGATGGTGTAAAATGCTAAATTATTTAATTTTATTTCCTCTAGCCGCTGGTTTGATTACTCTTATTTTAAACCGTGGCGGAGTAAAGATTTTTAGCGTTTTGGCGAGTTTAATTATACTTGCTTTAAATGCTAAATTTTTCTTTGATGGAATTAATGGGGTTGATTTTGAATACAAACTCCCTTTTAAAATAGCTAATTTATTTGAATATCATGTTGGAGTAGATAGTATTTCTTTAGTCTTGATGCTTTTGAGCTCTTTAATGATATTTTTAAGTTTTTTATTTTTAAAAATTGAAAAAAAGGCAATTGTTTCTTGTATTTTCTTTTTAGAATTTGCCATTATGGGGTTATTTTCTTCACTTGATGGTTTATTGTTTTATGTATTTTGGGAATTTTCTCTTTTACCTTTGCTATATATCATGGGTGTTTATGGCAAGGATTATAGACCAGGTATTAAATTTTTCATTTATGCCTTTGCCGGTTCTATTTTAATGCTCTTAGCCTTAATTTATCAAGCGTATGCTACTTATAAACTTTTAAATGTTTTCACATTTGATTTAGAAATTTGGAAAAATAATGCCTCCGCATTTAGTTTCAATGAACAACTTTTACTTTTTGGAGCATTTTTCATTGCTTTTGCTATTAAAGCACCTCTTTTTCCATTGCACACATGGGCACCAAAAGTTTATGCAAATTCGCCAATTTTAGTTTCTATGATGCTAGTTGCTTTTAAAATGGCTCCTTTTGGTTTTTTGCATTTTTGTTTGCCGCTTTTTCCGGATGCGAGTGTTTATTTTATACCTTTAATTGCAGCTTTATGTATCGTAAGTATTATTTATAATGCTTTAATTGCCTATCGTGCCTCAAATTTAAAAGAATTGATCGCTTATAGTTCCATTTCTCATATTGGAGTTATGGTTTTAGGGATTTTTTCTTTAAATATTTTAGGAATCACAGGAGCTGTATTTTATATGTTTGCACATGGTTTAGTTACTGGAAGTTTATTTTTAATGGCTGAACTTTTATATAAAAAATATGGAACTTTAGAAATTTCACATTATCATTCCTTAGCACGCAAGGCGCCTTTATTTACTATCTTTTTTGCTTTGATTTTGCTAGCGAGTATTTCTTTACCTTTAACCATATCTTTTGTAGGAGAATTTTTAGCTCTTTTAGGTATCGCTAAAGTAAGTTTGCTTTATGCGTTTTTAGCGGGATTTGTGATCATACTTGGAGCGATTTATATGCTTGCTGTATTTAGAAAAATGTTTTTTATGCAACAAGATACAAATCTTGAAAGTTTTTCTTTGCATACAAGAGAAATTATTACTCTTGTTATGGTAGCTTTTTTAATTTTTTCTTTGGGTTTAGCTCCAAAAATTTTCTTAAATCCACTAGAAAAAAATGTTAATTCTCTTGTTGAATTAATGAAAACAAGAGCCATAAATCAAGAAAATATAAATTTTTTAAATCATATTAAAGGAGAAAACAATGTTAGATTTAGATAATATCAGTAATTTAAATATCTCCTTATCTTATCCTTTTTTGTTTTTAATTGCTATTGCTATTATTCTTTTATTGTGCTCGGCTTTTGGAAAATTTCATAGGACATTTTATATAGGCACTTGTGCTTTATCTTTGATCGTTAGTACTTTTTTAATTTTAAGTAATGTATCTTCTTCTGGTTTAGGTGCATCAAAGGCATTTTTAGGAACTTTAAATAATGATATCTTTTCTTTTTATAGTTCTTTAATCATTTTATGTTTTTCATTTTTATATCTTTTGATGCAAAAAGATGAAAACAAAGGTGAATTTTATAGTTTGTTTATGTTTATGATTTCTAGTTTATTGCTCATGGTATCGAGTTCAAATTTAGTTTTAATTTTCATAGGACTTGAATCATCATCTTTGGCTCTTTATACTCTTATAGCAATGCGTGGAACTCATAATGCTGTTTCAAGTGCTATCAAATATTTTAGTGTTGCTGCTGTAGGTTCTGGATTTTTCGTGATGGCTTCAGCTTTGATTTATATGAAAACAGGAACTTTAGACTTAGATGCAAAATTGGCATTAGAAAAAGATCCTATACTTTTAACCGCGGGAGTGATGATTTTTGTTTTATGTGCTGTAAAACTTTCTTTAGCTCCTTTTCATTTTTGGTTAAAAGATGTATATTTTGCAACTTATTCAAATTTGGCAGCTTTTATTTCAGTAGTGCCAAAAATAGCTATGTTTGTGGTAGTATTAAGACTTTTTGGATTTTTTGATCATATTGGATTTGAAAATATTATCAGTATATTGGCAGTGTTTTCTATGTTAGTCGCTGCAATTGCCGCATTAAGTCAAAAAGATGTGAAAAAAATGTTCGCTTATAGTTCTGTGGTACATTCTAGTTTTGTTTTGGCTGCTTGTATTCCTTTATTTGATACTAAAGAAGGGGTTTTAAATCCTATATTTATTTATTGGGCCTTGTTTAGTTTTTCTAATTATGGTGTGTTTTTAATTTTAAGTAATTTCCGTTTCACTTCATTTGAAAATCTCAATGCTTTATTGACCAAAAAACCTTTAATCGCTTTGTCACTTGCTTTTTGTGTGCTTTCACTTGCAGGAATTCCACCTTTTGGAGCTTTTTGGGGAAAAGTTATTGTTCTAAAAACCTTAATTATTGAAGATTATTGGTATTTGGCTGTATTTATGGCTTTAGCTTCAGTATTTATGCTTTATTCTTATTTAAAAGTAATTATTCACGCTCTTTTTGTTAAGAGTAGTTCTGAAGCTTCTTATGTGCAATTTAATTTTATACAAGGTTTTGTTTTAGCTATTTGTGTATTAATAAGCATTTTTGGTGTTATTTTTATAAAAATATAATATAATTATTTTATGAGAATTATATTTTTACTTTTATTGAATGTTTATATTCTTTTTGCTTTTGAATTAACTTTAAATACTGGCCGCGAAAATAAGCAAAATTTCGCGGTTTTACATGTTCAAAATGATTTAGATTTTACTTGTCAAAAATTTGTAACTGAAAATAAAATACATTTTGAATGTATTATTCCAGGTATTGTCGATACTCCTTTAAATAATCAAAATTTTGCAACATTTGATTTGAAATTTTTCAAAGAAACTCAAAAAATTAAAATGGTTATATTGCCTAAAACAGACGCAAGAATGTTTGATTTATCTCAAAATATATATATTGATAAAGAATTAAGCAATTCCACTTCTCATAAAAGCAAGGGCTTTACTTTTGTCTTCACTGATAATTTAATCAGAAAAAGAGATTATGATGGGCTTAATTTTGGTATTAATTTTCCGTATGAAAGCTTACCTTATGTAGGAGCACTTGATTTAAATTCTAATCCCGTTGTTATTCCTCAAAGTACGGATATTAATACTTATTTACGCATTAAAGATGAATATGATAAAGCAAATTATCAACAAGTAGCTATTGATGCTGATAATGCAATAAAGCGTTACGCAAAGAGTATTTTTATGAGCGAATTTATTCTTTATAAATTAAGAGCTGAAAATCAACTTTATACTCAAGATCCTAGCTTTAGGGACAGAAAAATTTTAGAAAAAATGATTGCAGATGCTAAAAATTGGACTCGAACTTTTACAAGTGATAGAAATTTTTTCGAAGTATCTTATATAATGCTAAGAGCTTACATTGCTTTATCTAAGAATTCTGATATTAATTATATGATGTCAATTTTAAATAATCAACCTAATAATTATTTTTCTCAATTAGCAAAGCTTGATTATGCTGATTATCTTTATAGCTTAAGAGAAAGAAGTAAAGCTATGGATATTTATGAAGATATTTATCTAAATACTAAGAATTTAGATTTAGCTGCTAGAGCGGCGATGGCTTTGGCTAAAGATAGCATTTTAAATAATAACATAAATAAAGCAATGGAGTACGCAAATACGATTTTAAAAGCTAATCCGCAGTATTTTGGAAAAGATAGATTTAGATCTTTAGATCTTGCCAAACTTTTTGATCAAAATAAGCAATACGGTATCAGCTCTAATATTTATCAAAATATTTTTAATAAAATGTCAAGAGTGAGTCAAAAATATGAGGAAGTTTTAAAAGACTTAGCTTTAAGTTTGTCTCGAGTAGGAAAAGTGAATGAAGCTAAAAAATATATTAATTTATATTTAAATGAGTATTTAGACGACGGTAAATATTTAGATGAGATTAGAAAAGCTAGAGATGAGTTGTTTTTTGTGATGGATGATGAAAATTCTACACTTTCACATAAACATTATGCTATGCTTATAAAAGAATATGCTCAAAAAGATGAAAATATAGTTAATAAAGCTTTAGATAAAGATATGCAGCTTTATTATAAAGAAGGAAATTTTAGTGCTATTTTGGGATATAAAAAACAAATAGAAGAAAGAAAACTTCCTAATTCTTTAAAATTATTACAGCAAGCTGCGGTTGATCTTTTAAATAGCAAATTAAAATCTGATAATTGTATCGAAGCAACGGCTATTTTTGCACAATTTAAATCTTATGAAATAGGGCAAAAAATAAATGATAAAAAACATATGTTAGATTGTTTTATCAGAACTTCTAAAGTTGAAGAAGCTATGGATTATGCGGATAAAAATTATAATGAAGATCCTATATTTTTTGGATTAAAAAAAGCATCAATGCTTTATGATAATAAGCAGTATAGGCAAGTTTTAAAAATTGCCAAAGAAATAGCCGAGTCAAAAATTTTAAAAAGTGATGAGGAGAATTTTAAAGCTTACTATTTGCAATTTTTGTCTTATTTAAAAATGGATGATTATAATAAGGCTATTAGTGTATTAAAAATTTTAGAGACTTTTCCAATGAATTTCAATATGGTAGAAGCCTATGATACTTTATTATCTTATGCAGATGATCATAAGATGCAAACAACGATTCTTACTTATGCTCCTAAAGCTATTGATTATCAAAATTTGAAAGGAATTAATCTTTATAGTCCAAATCTTGAATTTATTTATCTAGACACTTTAGCTAAAGTGAATGAAAATGAAAAGTCTTTAGCTGTTTTAACTGATTTATTAAAATTAAAACTTTCTGATGATGATAGAGCAAGGGCTTTGTATATACAAAGTTTAACCTATGAGAGAATGAAAAATACTCAAGCTGAAAAAGAAAGTTTGCAACAATGTTTAAAATTAAAACCTTCAAATTGGCAAAATTTATGCCGCGATAAAAATCAAATTTTAAAATAGTTTTTAATTATTTTGTATTTTATATTAAAGCTTTAAAGAGTTTTTTTAAAGCTATATCTTTTTTGCTTAAACAATTTTTATTAATTTATTAACTTTATTTTCAAGCACATTTAGCTCACATTTCACATTCGCTTCATTTTATTCTTTTATTATTAGGTGTTTCATATTTAGAATATTAAAACCAATTTTCTAAATGAATAAAAATATTTTAGGAGAAAAAATGAAAGAAAAAACAAAATCTTTTGGCGTATCGTTAAAATTAACCTTTTATATAGGTGTTTTGATAGTTATTATATTAGCCGTTACGAGTACTATTAG
>NZ_JACHTO010000006.1:0-76250 GCF_020135895.1 Campylobacter sp. 2457A
GCCAGTATAAAATCCTAAAGCATTTTTATCTTGCAAACATGCGGATGAAACTTGAGTAAAAAGTTTAGCTTGTTCGAGCTTGCTTTCACTTTGACTTAGCACAGCAACCAAAAGATGGGCTTTGTGCTTTTTTGTCTCTTTTAAAGCATCTTTCCACATAAAATTAAAATTCGCATAATACTCAGCTTCTTCATTGGGTATAGGATTTTTAATCAAACTTAGGGTTACAAGCATATTTTTATGATAAAAAATAACTCCATCTTGATTAAAATCCTCATCTGGAATTAAGATATCAAATTCATTTTTAAGCAAATTTTGCAATTTTAAAAAGTCAAATTCATCATCGCTTAAAAGCACAAAAGAAGTAAAATTATGGTTTTGCTGCATACTTTTTTCCTTAGAAATTTATTATTTAAAATTTATTATATCTTAAAACATTCATTTTTTAGGGTGCAAATTTTTAAAAATTATGATAATTACTATTAATTATAGTTTTATTTTTCTTGTAGTATAATCGTGCGGTTTTAACAAATATTTAATGGGATTTATATATGGAATTTTTAAGAAATTATATTGATTTAATCATTTTTTTAATTTTAGGAATAATGGCTTTTATAGCACTTTGGTGCGTTATTGAAAGATTATTATTTTTTAGAAAAATTGATTTTAAAAATTATAAAAATCAAGAAGAATTTGATAATGCGATCAGTGAAAATTTAACCGCCATATATATTATTTATTCTAATGCTCCATATATTGGACTTTTAGGGACTGTTGTTGGGATCATGGTTACTTTTTATGAAATGGGCTTAGCTGGAAATATAGACGTAAAATCTATAGTTATAGGACTTTCTTTAGCCCTTAAAGCCACAGCTTTAGGTCTTTTAGTTGCCATTCCAACCCTTATCGCTTATAATGCTTTATTGCGTAAAATTTCTCTTCTAAGTAGTACTTATAAGGCAAATCAAAATGATTAAATTGCCAAAAAATGAAGGATTAAACATTGTCCCATTTATAGATATTATGCTTGTTTTACTCGCTATCGTTCTTAGTATTTCAACCTTTATCGTGCAAGGTAAAATCCAAATCAATCTCCCAAAAAGCGAAAGTTCTATGAGCCTTAGCGATCATGAAAAAAAACTTCTTATTAGCATCGATGAGAAAAATATTTTCTATCTAGATGATAAAACAGTAAATTTAGAACAAATAAAAGAGGCGATATCCCAGCTCGATCAAAAAACTATCGTAGAATTAAAAAGTGATAAAAATGCTAAATTTGAAAGTTTTGTGCAAATTATAGATCTATTAAAAAGCAAAGGACATGAAAATTTCCAAATCATAACGGAGAAAAATAAGTGAAAAACTTATTTTTAAATCACAAATATCAAGCCTTTTATCTATCTTTTTTGATCTTTTTACCTGTATTTTTTTTAATCTTTAATTCTGCTGATTTTTTTAAAGTAAAATTTAAAAATGAGGAAATTTTTACCTTATCTATGAAGCAATTTACCCAAATCAATCCAGCACCCACACAAGAGAATAAAATCGTAGAAAAAACCACACCTAAAATCAATAAAATTCAACCAAAACCCATAAAAAAAGATACAAAAAAAATCAAAAAAATAGAACAAAAACCAATTACAACTGAATCAAAGCCAACAACAAATCAAATAACTAAAAATCCTTCTCCCCAAATCACTCAACTCATACAAGGCAAAGATAAACATCCACTCCTTGAAGAAATTCAAAAAGCAATTCAAAAAGCCCAAAATTATCCTAGACAAGCTCAAAGAATGGGTATGCAAGGGGTTGTTAAAGTAGAATTTTTATGGAAAGAAAATAAAACTTTAGCAGAGTTAAAAATAATCCAAAGTTCTGGATACTCTCTCTTGGATAAAAATGCCTTAGAAAGCATTCGCAAAGCTTCAATAAATTTCCCTTACTATAAAAATGATTTAAGAATTATACTTCCTATAGTGTATAGTTTAAAAGGATAAAACTCATCAAAATTATTTAATTTAAACTCTTTTATCAACAAATATGGCTTTATTATCATTGATTTGCCCTATCAAATCTTTGCTTAAATTCTTAGCTAACTCATCTAAAGATTTGTCTTGAAGTTCTTCAAATTCTTTTGGATTACTTGCTTTAAGTTTGGCCTGTTCATCAGCACTTAAAGAGCTTAAACCTTTCTCTTGTGCTTTTTGAAGTAAATCTTCATCATCATTTTCTTTTTCTTTGATTTTAGCTTTATCATCATCTTTTTTTTGCGTTTTTTGTGGATCAATACTTTGCATAGCATTTGCTCCACCTCCTGAAACTTCTTTTAAATCACTCAAAATTTCTCTTAAACTCGGTTCTTTAACATCATTATCATCAATATTTCCATCTTTATTGACATCTTTATCTATGAAAAAATTCAATTTTTCTTCTATGCTCGCATCATCAGATAATGAATCGTTATGTTTTAAACCTAAATTCTGCATACTTTCATGCAAAGTATTTTGGTGAAAACTTATGCTGATTTTTTTATCACTTTGTGTAGATTTAACACTGAAAAATTCATTCTTCGCATTTTCAAACCAATTAGAAACAAATTCATTTGCTTCTCCATTTAATCTTATAGCTCCATCATCTCTAGCAATATAATTTGTATAAGAACTAAAATGATTTTGCAAATTTTTATAATTTTCTTCGCTTAAATTTAAAGATATCAACTCACCTTCTTTATCTTCAAAAATAATTTTCTTGCCAAAATTATTATGATCTGAAAGATCATTAACTTTGAGTTTATCCTTTTCTTCAGTCTTTAATTCTAAAATTTCTTTACGATTTGTAACATTTTGATTGTTTGACAAAGTATTAAAACCATTCATTGTTAATTTATCCATAAATTATCCTTAAAATTTACAAATTAACATTATTTACAAGATGCAAATAAACCCAAACGGCACATTTTTCTTTGATGCTGCGTTGGTAAAGCATTGCATTTTTTCAATCTTTCTTTATAATCAGGACAGGAATTTTTAGCATACACCACACCCAAAAGTATAAAAATAAAAAATATTTTTCTCATGATTAAAACCCTTAATATTATAAGCTAGTTTTGATATAATTATAAATTTTGATATCGACAAAAAAGAAAAAGATTTTATATAATAAAGAATGTAATAAGGAATACAATGAAAGCATTAGCCCTTTTTAGTGGTGGCCTTGATAGTATGTTAGCAATGAAACTCATCACTTCTCAAGGTATAGAAGTAAAAGCTCTAAATATTAATATAGGTTTTGGAAGCACAAGCGATAAAAGTGAGATCATGAAAAAAAGAGCGGCTATGGTGGGTGCAGATTTTGAAATGATCGATGTAAGAAATTCTTATTTGCGAGAAGTTCTTTTTAATCCACAATATGGCTATGGTAAGCATTTTAACCCTTGCATAGATTGCCATGCTTTTATGTTTAAAACTGCTCTTTCTATGCTAGAAAGCGAAAAGGCTAGTTTTGTGATCACTGGAGAAGTTTTAGGACAAAGACCGATGAGTCAAAGAAATGACGCTATGGCTAAGGTTAAAAAATTAGCCCTTGATGAAGAGGATCTTATCTTGCGTCCTATGTGTGCAAAAAATTTACCTCTAACAAAGCCTGAAAGAGAAGGTTGGGTGGATAGAGAAAAACTAGAAGGCATTAGTGGAAGAAGTCGCAAAAGACAACTGGAACTGGCTGCACAATTTGGACTTGAAGATTTTGAAAGCCCAGGTGGAGGATGTTTATTAACCCTTGATAGTTTTGCTAAAAAAATTCGCGATTTTATACAATTTGATAAAGATATGCAAGTTAATGACGCACAACTTTTAAAATACGGGCGTCATTTAAGATTGCCTATGGGTGCTAAAATGATCATAGGACGTAATGAATTAGAAAATGAACTTTTAAGAAATTTAAAAACTCCAAAATATGAAGTTATAAACATAGGAAATTTAATAGGAGCTTATTCTTTGCTTAGCACAAATGCAAGTAATGAGGATATAGAACTTGCTTTAAAAATTGCTTTAACTTACACTAAATGCGATATAAATACTAGCTATGAATTAGAATTTAAAAACCAAAAATTTATCACCTCAGCTTTTGAAGATAAAACACAAATTAGCAAATTTTTTATCGGTTAGTATAAACTAATTTCAAAAAAGAACGATATAGTGATTGAATCTTTTCAAAATATTGCTATAAAAGCCCGTTTCAAAACGGGCTTTTTTTATTTTAGACTATAAATTTTTTTCAAATTATTTAAATTAGAACTCGCATTTAAAAGCAAACAATCAGCTAAAACTAAACGCACCATAGCATTAACCACAACACTTCCACGTATGCCAACGCAAGGATCGTGTCTGCCTTTTAATTCTAATTTCACATTATTTCCAAATTTATCCATACTTTCTTGTTCTCTAAAAATAGAAGGAGTGGGTTTAAAATAAGTTTTTAAAATAAGATCTTCTCCATTTGAAATTCCACCTAAAATGCCCCCACTATGATTGCTTAAGAATTTATTATCCTTTAAGATATCATTATTTTGAGATCCATACATTTTGCTTGCATCAATCCCCTCACCAATTTCTACTGCCTTAACAGCATTAATCCCCATTAAAGCATGGGCGAGTTTAGAATCTAATTTATCATAAAGAACTTCTCCAAATCCTTTCATCATCCCAATTACTCTTGTAAAAACCGCTGCGCCTACACTATCTTTAGATTTTTTTGCATTTAAAATTTCAGCTTTAAAATCATTTTCTAAACTAGGATCAAGACAAAAAATCTCACTTTCTTGTGCCCATTTAAAATCAAATTGATCCTCATTTAAATTTGATTTTAACCTCCCTACTCCAAAAACTCCACTTTGAACACAAATATCAAATTCATTCAAAAGCATTGCACATACAGCACCCCCAGCTACCCTAGCAACACTTTCTCTAGCACTTGATCTTCCACCGCCTCTATAATCTCTTAAGCCATATTTATGAAAATAAGTAAAATCAGCGTGTGCAGGGCGAAATACATCTTTAAAATCATCATAATCCTTAGAACGTGCATTTTCATTAAAAACAACTATGGCAATAGGATGGCCTGTGGTATATCTCTCAAAAACTCCGCTTAAAACTTGTGCTTTATCGCTTTCTTTTCTTGGGGTTGAAAATTGATTTCCACCTTTGCGTTTATCGAGTTCATTTTGTAAAAATTCCTCATCAAATTTTACCCCAGCAGGCATTCCATCTATCACGCAACCCACAGCTACTCCGTGAGATTCTCCAAAACTTGTAAATTTTAATCTTGTACCAAAGGTATTCATGATAAATTTTCCAATTTTTCAAGTGCAATTTTTGCCGCCATTTGTTGTGCCTCTTTTTTGCTTTTTGCAATAGCTCTTGCAATTTCCTTACCCTCTAGCTTTAAAGCAATTTCAAATTGTTTTAAATGATCGGGCCCAAAAGCACGCAGTGTTTCGTATTCTGGAGTTTTTCCTATGGTGCCTTGAGTGATCTCTTGCAGTCTTGTTTTATAATCTTTGATTAAATTTTTTGCATCAATTTTTGGAAAATTATTTTCTATGAGTTTTAAAGCGATATTTCTTGCACATTCAAAGCCTGATTCTAAATGAATAGATCCTATGATCGCTTCTAGGGCATCAGAAAGAATGGAAGGCTTTTGTCTTCCTCCATTATTTTCTTCAGATGCACTCATAAAAATAAAATCACCCAAATTTAAACTATCGGCGATTTTTGCAAAGGATTTTTCATTCACTAAAGCGGCTCTTAATTTTGACAAATCGCCTTCAGCGTCTTTTCCAAATTTATGAAATAAATACTCCCCTACGATCAAATCAAGCACCGCATCCCCTAAAAATTCCAAACGCTCATTATTATAAGATTTTTTACAACTTTTGTGAGTCAGTGCTTGTGTGAGAAGATTTTTATCTTTAAATTGATAACCTAAGTTTTGTTCTAAAAGCTCGATATTTTTCATTGATTTTCCTTTTGCAATTTTAAAGCCGCCTCTCTTGCTAAAATATCACATCTTTCATTTTCCTCATGCCCGTTGTGTGCTTTGATCCAAAAAGCTTGAATTTGATGCGATTTTGATACTTTTAAATATTCTTTCCACAAATCTACATTTTTTTTACCTTTAAAATCCTTTTTAATCCAATCATCAAGCCATTCATTAATACTTTGAACCATCAAATTTGAATCAGTAAAAAGTTTGACTTCACAAGGCTCTTTTAAAATTTTTAAAGCTTCAATAATAGCCATTAATTCCATACGATTATTAGTAGTATTTTTTTCCGATCCAAAACCTTCTTTTTGATGCCCTTTATAACGCACTATATACGCCCACCCTCCAAAACCTGGATTATTAAGACAAGAGCCATCGGTATAAATTTCAACACATTTCATCATTTTTTACTTCACAAATAATCTTACAAGTATTAAATTCATAACACATAGGACAATGATAAAAAAACAAAGGCATTATATTTTTGCATTCTGAACAACGATAAGAAAATTCAAGCCTTGCTTTAAAAGAATTTTCACGTAAAATTTTTAACATTTTTAAATTTGAATTTTTAAAAACAAAATGACTTGGAATTTGATCTTTGCTAATATAGCCTAAAGCATAAAAAAATTCTAAAAACTCTTGATTTTCCAAATTAAAAACTTGATCTTGCTTATAAAGTAGATCGCAAATATCGTTAAAATTTTGCCCCAAAAATAAAGAATATTTTTCAAAAATAAAACGCCCTAGCATAGTATTGTTTGACATTTTTAATTCTAATAATTTTTGTTTTTTTTCTTCATTGTTTAAATTTGAAGCATGTAAATTTAAAGCTTTTATAAATTCTTGTTCTTTTTCTACTTCTTCTCCAAGTTCAAATAAACACTCTAAAATTTCTAAATTTTCTTTATAAGCTTTTAATTTCAAATACACAATTTTAAGAAGTTTTAAAGCCTCTATATTTCTTGGACGAAGTTTTAAAGCTTGAAGTAAAACTTCTTTAGCGCGCTCTAAAAATCCTGCTTTAAAATAAATATTTGCCAAAGCGATAAAAATAAATTCTTGTTCATTTTTATCCTTGCTTTTTTCAAGTGCGATCAAATAAATTTGAGTGGCCTTTTCAAATTCCCCACTTTTTGTAAAAATATCTGCTAAAAAGCTTAAATTTCCAAAACTCAATCTTTCATTTCTTAATAAATCTTTGTGAATATTATCTATTTCAAATTTTTTAATGAATTTTTCAAGCTTTTGTTCTTTATCTTTATTTGCAAACAATTTCCAAGCATGATTAGCCACAGAAACCACAAAAATCAAAACAGTTAAAATAATAAGCCCTACCAAAGGATCCCTATATTCAACAAAGAAAAAATCCATAAACTCTCTTTAAAATTTTATGCCAAATTATAGCTAAATCTTTGTATAATTTTATTTAAGGTTTTTAAAATGATATCTAAAGAAAGTATAGAAAATTTATCCCAAAGACTTAATATTGTTGATATTATTGAAAATTACATTGAAGTAAAAAAACAAGGCTCTGGCTTTGTTTGCGTGTGCCCATTTCATGCAGATAAAAATCCTTCTATGCATATTAATGCTCAAAAAGGTTTTTATCATTGTTTTGCGTGTAAAGCAGGAGGAGATGCTTTTAAATTTGTAATGGACTATGAAAAATTAAATTTTTCTGATGCAGTAGAAAAAGTCGCCAGCCTTTGCAATTTTACTCTAAGTTATACTAAAGAAAAAAATGAAAGCAAGAAAGATCTAAAAAATATCTTACCTAAATTAAACGCTTATTTTAAAAATAATCTTTCTCATCATAAAGAAATTTTAGACTATCTTTACTCAAGAAAATTAGACGATAAAGACATTGCTAAATTTGAATTAGGTTTTGCAAATTCAAGCGAAGAAAGCGTGAGATTATTGCAAAATGAAAATATATCCATCGAAGATGCTTTAGCGGTTGGAGCCCTAAAGAAAGATGAAAAAGGTGAAATTTATGCGAGTTTTATATGGCGTATCACTTTTCCAATTTATGATCAAAAAAATACACTTGTAGGCTTTGGCGGAAGAACTATTAATCCGAACGTAATGGCTAAATATGTCAATTCTCCCCAAAATATGTTTTTTGATAAAAGTAGAATTTTTTACGCTTTTCATTTAGCTAAAGATGCCATCAGTGCAAAGAAAGAGATGATTATCTGTGAAGGTTATATGGATGCGATTGCTTTTCATAAAGCAGGTTTTAACAATGCAGTAGCCGTTCTTGGCACCGCACTAACCGAACATCATTTACCTTTAATCCGTCGATATGAAGCTAAAGTGATACTTTGTTTTGATAACGATGAAGCAGGATTAAGAGCGGCTACTAGATCAGCTTTTTTACTTAGCACTCATAAAATCGATGGCAAAGTCGCTCTTTTAGAAGGCGGAAAAGATCCTGCGGAATTAGTCGCTAATAATCAAAATGCGAAACTTTACGACATACTTGAAAAAGGTATGGAGCTTGGGGAATTTTATATCAGACGTATCATAGCAGATTTTACACTTAATTCAGCGCTTGATAAACAAAAAGCTTTAGAGAGTGTGCAAAAATACACTTTCACTCTTGAGCCTTTGATTGCTAATTCTTATGCGCAACTCGTTTCTAAACTTTTAGGCGTGGAAGAAAAACTGATTGTTTTAACTAAAAATTTCAGATCTTATAAAAATTTAAATTCCACTCCTTTAGAAATTCCAAACACAAAAACACACATTACGGAACTTGAAATTCTCAACTTTTTAAAAAATAATTCCAACATGCACGAACTTTTTAAACAAATTAGCGATAGTGTTTGTTTTAAACATAAAATTTTATTAGAAAAAATTCTAGAAAAAAAAGGCTATGAAGATAGCGATATAAGAGAATTTGAACAAAAAAATATCCTTAAAAATTTAAATCAAAATGAATTTTTATTTGGCATTTGCAAAATCAATTTAGCTTTTTTAAATCACATCGATACAATCAATTCTGTTTTAGCTTTAAAAAAACAACTTTTTGCCTTAATCGATAAAAATTCTCAAATTTTAAATAAAAATTTAACACAAGAAGAGTGTTTATGTTTTTTAAAAGAATATTTATTGCTTTTAAAAAATGAAAAGGATGAAATAAAACTAGAGCAATTATTTAAAAGCTTAAATAAAATTTTTTCTCTTAAAAAATTTGATGCAAAAGAATTAAATATCAATTCCACGCAAGAATACAATGAAGAACCTTTTTAAGTTAAATGGCAAAAAAGTGTTTAATTTACCTTTTTTTAAACACAATCACGCTAAAGTATAGAAATTTTTTTAAGGATTGATTTGATGATGCCTTTTAGTGATGAAGAACTTATAAATCCTGTAAAATCAAGCTTAGAAAAAAGCATTCCTATGTTAGAACGCGATGGGGGTGGGCTTGAATTTTTAGGGATTAAAAATGGAGTGGTTTATGTGCATTTAATCGGTGCTTGCAAAGGTTGCGCATCAAGTGGAACAACTCTAAAATATGGACTTGAAAGACAACTTAAAATCGATATTCATCCAGAAATTACCATTGTAAATTTAAATGGCGGAGCAGAAGAATTTGCAAAATTATAAAAAACTCGGTATTGAACATTTTCTAAAAAAAGATTTTAAAACCGCAAAAATATATTTTTCTCTAGCTTATGAAAAACGTAAAAATAAGCGTTTGTTTAATTTTATTTTGCTTTGTGATTTAGCTTTAAAATTTCCAAAAGAGTCGATTTTGCTTTTTGAATTTTATTTAGAACACTATACCATAGAAAAAATTGATAAAGATTTTGAAGAAATTTTAAAAACAATAGAAACTCAACACGAAGAAAGATCTCAAAATAAAGACGAATTAGAAGATGGCTATGCTCTAAATTATCAAGATTTTTTAAAAAGTGAAGAACAAATTGGCTTTGAAAAAAGTTTTGAAAATATTATACAGAGTGCAAAATTAGTGATTGATAATCGTGATGATTTTTTAGATTTTTTAGAAAAACTTCTTGAACACGGCTATAAAGATATGACTTTAAATTACATCGAAAGCGTTATATCTCATTTTTGGGCCAATGAAAGATTTATAAAAATCCAAGAAAAACTTATAGGATTTAAAAGTGAAAATAAAGCTTGAAAATACATTTATTACCGATAATACTTTAGAGTGTGAAAAAGGTTGTTTTTTTCTAAAAACCGAGCAAAACAAACAATTTGAAAATGAAGCTTTAAAAAAAGAATGCAAGATTATTGATGTTAAAGAATGCAAAAAAATACTCAATATTAATGAAAATATTAAAATTATCGGTATCACAGGAACAAATGGAAAAACAACCACCGCAGCGGCAATTTATTCTATATTGCTTGATTTAGGATATAAATGCGGTCTTTGTGGAACCCGCGGTGCTTTCATAAATGATGAACAAATCGATGAAAAATCCCTTACAACATCAGCGATTTTAAAAACATTAGAGTATCTAAAAATCGCTACGCAAAAAGGATGTGAATTTTTCGTTATGGAAGTAAGCTCGCATGCTTTAGTGCAAAATAGAATCGAGGGTTTAAAATTTGCAGCAAAAATTTTTACCAATATCACTCAAGATCATTTAGATTTTCACCAAAATTTTGAAAATTATAAACAAGCCAAAGAACTTTTTTTTACAGATGAAAGCTTAAAATTTATCAACAAGGACGCCTTAGCAATTAAATTTAATGTAAAAAATGCTTTTACTTACGGCATAGAAAATCCTTCTTTGTATCAAATTAAAGCCTATTCTTTAGAAAATGGCATCAATGCGGTTGCTATGATCAAAAATACAACCTTTCATATAGAATCCCCTATGTTAGGACTTTTCAATCTTTATAATCTTCTTGCTGCAAGTGCTTGTGTGAATGAACTTGTTAAGCCAA
Organism: Campylobacter sp. 2457A; assembly: GCF_020135895.1. NCBI lineage: Bacteria > Pseudomonadati > Campylobacterota > Epsilonproteobacteria > Campylobacterales > Campylobacteraceae > Campylobacter > Campylobacter sp. 2457A. The sequence continues at coordinate 10,972 of NZ_JACHTO010000006.1, forward strand.
ATTTAGATGATTTAGAAAAAGCGATCAATCACTTTGGAGGAGTTTGCGGACGAGTGGAACAAGTTGCTGATGGAATTATCGTTGATTTTGCTCATACGCCTGATGGCATAGAAAAAGTTCTTGATGCTCTTAAAAATAAAAAATTAATTGTAGTTTTTGGCGCAGGAGGCAATAGAGATCGCACTAAACGACCTTTAATGGGTAAAGTTGTAGAACATTTTGCAAAAATTGCTATCATTACAAGCGATAATCCACGCGATGAGGATCCAAAAATTATAATCGAAGAAATCGCAAGCGGTTTTAAAGAACCAAAAAAAGCTTTGATGATTGAAGATAGAAAAGAAGCTATAAAAAAAGCTTTAGAACTTAAAGAAAAAGATGATTTAGTAGTGATCTTAGGAAAAGGTGATGAAGAAACTCAAGAAATTAAAGGGGTAAAATATCCTTTTAGTGATAAATTAGTTGTAAATGAAATTTTAAGGATAAATTGATGTTTGATAATATAGACTTTTCTAAAATGGGCGAACTTTTAAATCAAGTTCAAGAAAAAGCAAAAAACATAGAATTAGAACTTGCTAGTAAAGAATTCAGTGCAAAAAGTGGAGCAGGGCTTGTCAAAGTCAGTGCAAATGGCAAAGGTGAAATTATCGATGTGAGTATTGATGATTCTTTACTTGAAGATAAAGAATCGATGCAAATTTTGTTAATATCTGCTATCAATGATGTTTTAGCTATGGTAGCACAAAATCGCAACAGCATGAGTAGTGATATTTTAGGAGGCTTTGGAAAATTATGAGATTTTTATTTTGTATAATTGCATTTTTAATGATCGGGCAAGCTATAGAACGCCCTACTTTTGAAGATTTTGTCGCAGGTTATGAAAGAAATAAGGCAAGTATGTTTAATTACGAAGGAATGCCAGCCTTTGTTTTAAGTGAAAATTTACTTGCTGTTTTAAAACAACCTAATGCAAAATTAAATAAATACGTAAAATACGATCCTTTTTTAAATCTTTATCTTGTAAGAACAGATTTTTCACTCATTCCAACTCCTATGGGAGATGAAGAAAAATTAACTCGTAATGACTGGGTTGGGATTTGGGATCCAAATAAACCTTATATAGGTCATATTAAATACTTAGCTCAAGATATCAATGAAAGAGATCAACTTGATTTTAACACAAAAATCGGACTTTTGGGAACTCCATGTTGTGAAATGCTTGGCATTGCACTAAATAATGGTGCTTTTATTGGTAATAGATATTTAAAACACTTTATGAAATACAATGATGTTTATTGGGGTGATATTGGGGTTGATTTTGTAGAGCGAGAAAACAAAATTTATGTTAATAAAGTACGTAAAAATGGTCAATTTTTAATCAATGATGAAGTGATAAGCGTAGATGGAAAACCTGTAAAAGATTTAAGAAAATTAAACGAAAAAATTCTGTTTGCTGATCCTAGCAGTACGCTTTATTTTCAAGTCTTAAGAGACAATGTTGATTTAAATATTTCAACTCAAGTTTTTGCTAAAGATATCAGTAAATTTAATCTTCCAAATGCCAAACCAAAGCCAAAAACAACCAATTTTAGAAGTAATTTAGGCTTAAGTGTTAATGCATCCTTAATCGTGACAAAAGTCGATCCAAAATCTAAGGCTGATTTAGCCGGATTTATGGTGGGTGATAAAATTTTACGCGTTAATAATATCATCTTAAAAGATTTTAAAAATTTGCAAACTATACTTGCTAATGGAAATGATTTTAACATTTTAATTCAAAGAAAAAGCTCTAAACTTCCTTTGCATAATTTTGATGATGGCTTAATCGGAAATATCAATGCAGGTGGAGATGGAAATTTTCAATTTTTTATTAGGCTTAGAAAGTGAAAGAACTCTTCATCAAGCATTTAAATGAAAATTTACCCTATATAAAAAGTTTTCATCCTTTTTTTAATGAAGCTTTACAAGCGATGTTAAAAGCCGGTGGAAAACACTTTCGCGCACAATTGCTTTTAGGCATTGTTGAATGCAAAGCCCCTCAACTCATTTCAAATGCTTTAGATGCAGCTTTAGCTTTAGAATTTATCCATACTTATTCTCTCATTCATGATGATTTACCTGCTATGGATAATGCTGATTTTAGACGAGGTGCTCCTACCCTACATAAAAGCTATGATGAAACTACAGCTATTTTAGCTGGAGATGCTTTAAATACCGAAGCTTTTTTATTACTAAGTAATTTAAATTTAAAAGAAAAGATTAAAATCAATTTAATCCGCACTTTAGCCTATAATGCGGGTATCAATGGAATGATTATAGGTCAGGCGATTGATTGTTATTTTGAAGATAAAAAACTCAATTTAGATGAACTTAAATTTTTACATATTCATAAAACCGCAAAACTCATAGCTGCATCTTTAAAAATGGGTTGCGAAATTTGCGAATTAGAAAAAAAAGAAAGTGAAAAAATTTATGATATTGGTTTAAAATTAGGTTTAATCTTTCAAATCAACGATGATATTATCGATGCAACCATGAGTGAAGAGCAAAGTGGAAAACCTGCTAATCATGATACACATAAAAATTCTTTTGTGAATTTATTAGGACTTCAAGAAGCCATAAATTGCAAAAATGATTTGATACAAAATTGCAAAAATGATTTGATCAATTTAGATGAAAAAATATCAAAAATGATCGAAAATCTTATGATACAATATTTATAAAGGTTAAGAATGGATACAAAATTTTTAAAAATTCAAGCAGATACTTTAAGATTTTTAAGCGCAGATATGATCCAAAGGGCAAATTCTGGTCACCCAGGTGCGCCTTTAGGTTTAGCTGATATCTTAAGTGTTTTAAGTTATCATTTAAAACATAATCCTAAAAATCCAAACTGGCTAAATCGCGATAGATTAGTTTTTTCAGGTGGTCATGCAAGTGCTTTAATCTATAGTTTTTTACATTTAAGTGGCTATGATTTAAGTTTGGATGATTTAAAAAATTTTAGACAACTTCATTCTAAAACCCCTGGTCATCCAGAGATCACAACGACGGGCATTGAAATCGCAACAGGTCCCTTAGGACAAGGTGTGGCTAATGCTGTTGGATTTGCTATGGCTGCTAAAAAAGCTCAAAAAATGCTTGGAGAAGATCTAATCGATCATAAAATCTATTGTCTTTGTGGTGATGGAGACTTACAAGAAGGAATTTCTTATGAAGCTTGTTCTTTGGCAGGACTTCATAAACTTGATAATTTAATACTTATTTATGATAGCAATAATATCTCTATAGAAGGAGATGTGGGTCTTGCATTTAATGAAGATGTTGCTTTGCGTTTTAAATCTCAAGGTTTTGAAGTTCAAGATATCGATGGACACAATTTTGAAGAAATTAACAAAGCTTTAGAAAAAGCAAAAAATTCTAAGCAACCAAGCCTTATTATCGCAAGAACAACCATTGCTAAAGGTGCTGGAAAACTTGAAGGAAGCCATAAAAGTCATGGTGCTCCTTTGGGCGAGGATATCATTAAGGAAGCTAAAGAAAAAATAGGTTTTGATAAAAATTTAACCTTTCAAATTCCACTAGAAGCAAAAATTCGTTTTGAAAGTGCCATAGAACTTGGAGACTTAGAAGAAGCAAAATGGAAAGAAAAGCTTAAAAATTCTAACAAACAAGAACTTTTAGAAAAACTTTTAAAGCCTGATTTTAGCAATATACAATATCCTGATTTTAAAGGTAAAGATCTTGCTACAAGGGATAGTAATGGAGAAATTTTAAATATTTTAGCCAAAAATTTAGAAGGCTTTTTGGGTGGAAGTGCGGATTTGGGTCCTTCAAATAAAACAGAACTTCATGAAATGGGAGATTTTGTAGAAGGAAAAAATATCCATTTTGGCATAAGAGAACACGCAATGGCAGCTATTAATAATGGCTTTGCTAGATATGGTCTATTTTTACCTTTTTCAGCAACCTTTTTCATTTTTAGCGAATATTTAAAACCGGCTGCTAGAATTGCTGCTTTGATGAAGATAAAACACTTTTTTATTTTCACTCACGATAGTATCGGAGTTGGAGAAGATGGCCCTACTCATCAACCTATTGAACAATTAAGCACTTTTAGAGCTATGCCTGATTGCTTAACTTTTAGACCTGCGGATGGGGTTGAAAATGTCAAAGCTTGGAAAATAGCCTTAAATAAACAAATGCCAAGTGCTTTTGTACTTTCACGCCAAAAACTTAAAGCTCTAAGTGAGCCTGTTTTTGGAGATGTTGAAAATGGAGCTTATTTGCTTAAAGAAGATGAAAATCCTAAATTCACTTTACTCTCTAGCGGTAGTGAAGTTTCGCTTTGCTTAGATGTTGCTAATGAACTTGCGAAACAAAACATTACTTGTAACGTTGTTTCGATGCCTTGTTTTGAACTCTTTAATCAGCAAGAAAATGACTATAAAAAAAGAATTTTACAAGGTGAAGTTATAGGGGTTGAAGCAGCAAGTTCTCATGAGCTTTATAAATTTTGTCACAGAGTTTATGGAATAGAAAGTTTTGGAGAAAGCGGAAAAGATAAAGATGTATTTGAGCATTTTGGTTTTAGCGTTTCTAAGCTTTTAAATTTTATTCTTAATAAATAAAATGACTGCGAATTTCAAATTTCAAAAAGACAAAATATTGATTTTTGGAATTTGGAATAAAACAAGCATTGCAAGATTAAAAACTCACGATTTTTTATCTCAAATTTCAATCACACAATACATTTTTGATTTTAGCAACTTAGAAGAAATTGATATGGCTGGAGTAAGATTTTTTCTTGCTTTAGAATTTGATCTTAAAAAAAATAATATTTCTATATTAAAACAGGGGTTAAATTCTCGTTTTGAAAAATTATTTGAACTTTGTGAAAAAAATTATCAAAGAATAGAAAGCGATTTTAAACAAAACTCATTTGATTTTAAAAAAATATTTATATCTTTAGGGATGCTTAGCATTAATTTTCTTATAATTTTAAAAGATTTTATCCATTTTATAGGTGCTTTTTTTATCTCCCTTGTATTGTCTTTTAAAAATCCTAAAAATTTCCGCTTTGTATCTTTTTTATATCATATAGAAAACTCAGCATTTAATGCCTTGCCTATTGTTATTTTAACTGCAATGCTAATTGGAATTGTCCTTGCTTATCAAGCGGCTTATCAATTAGTACAATTTGGGGCTAATATTTTTATTGTTGATCTAATAGGAATTTCAGCCACTAGAGAACTTGCTCCTTTAATCACAGCTATTATAATAGCCGGAAGAAGTGCGAGTTCTTATACTGCTCAAATTGGAGTGATGAAAATAACAGATGAAATTGCTGCAATGAATACAATGGGCTTTAGATCTTTTGATTTTATCATTATTCCTCGTGTTATGGCCTTGATCATTTCTATGCCCTTAATAGTCGCTCTAAGCGATGCTATAAGTATTTTAGGTGGAATGTTAGTAGCAAAAATAAACCTTGATATTTCTTTTTCAGAATTTATAAGGCGTTTTAAAGAAGCGGTTGAATTAAAGCATATCATCATAGGTCTTGCAAAAGCTCCAATGTTTGGTTTTTTAATTGGTGCGATTGCTTGTTTTAATGGCTTTAAGGTAAAAAATACCACACAAAGCATAGGAATTTATACCACAAAAAGTGTTGTGAGTACTATTTTTTGGGTGATAGCATTTGATGCTTTATTTTCGATTATTTTAACTATGGCTGGAATTTGATGGTTATTAAAGCACGCAATATCACGACCAAATTTGATCAAAAAATAATCCACAATAAAATCAATTTTGAAGTTAAAGAAAATGAAATTTTTGGTATTTTAGGTGGAAGTGGGAGTGGCAAATCCGTTTTACTCAAACAAATGTTACTTTTAGAACACTTTGATGAAGGAGAGTATGAAATTTTAGGCTTTAAGCTTAAAAATATCAGTGAAAAAAATGCTTTAAATTTACAAAAACAATGGGGAGTAGTTTTTCAATTTGCTGCTCTTTTTAGTTTTTTAAATGTTTATGAAAATATAGCTATTCCTTTAAAAGAATACACTCAATTGGATGAAAATTCTATCAAAGAATTAGTTCTTATGAAACTTAAAATGGTTGGATTAAATGAAAGTGTTTTAAGGCAATTTCCAAGCCAATTAAGCGGAGGAATGCAAAAAAGAGTGGCCATTGCAAGAGCTTTAGCCTTAGATAGCAAATTGCTTTTTCTTGATGAACCTACTTCGGGTTTAGATCCACATAGTAGCCGAGAATTTGATGAACTCATTTTAGAATTACAACAAATTTTTAATCTTAGCATTGTGCTAGTAACTCATGATAAAGACAGTATGAAAACCTTGCTTGATCGTTTTATCATTTTAGAAAACACTCAAGTGGGTTTTTATGGGACCTATGAAGATCTTAAAATACAAAATGAAAAACTTTTTAAAAAATTTATGGAGTAAAAGTGGAAAATAGAGTCAATTATTTTTTTGTAGGAATTTTTATATTTGGATTGTTTTTTGCTAGTTTAGCATTTATACTTTGGCTTGGCGGATACTCCAAAAAAGAAAGTTTTAAATACTATGAAATTTATACTCAAGAATCTGTAGCAGGACTTGGTATCAAAGCACCTGTAAGACTTTTAGGGGTAGAGGTGGGAAGTGTAGAAAAAATCAGCATAGAAGAAAGAGATAGTTTAGGGGTTAAAATTCTAATTAAAGTAAAGAAAAATACTCCTATAAAACAAGATACATATGCAACCTTGCAACTTCAAGGAATTACAGGACTTAAATTCATACAACTTCAAGGAGGAAGTAAAGAAAGTCCCGAACTTACTAGCCACAATAAAAATAAACCTCCAATTATTCAATTTAAAGAAAGCTTTTTAGCTGCTATAGACAAACAAAGTGAACACATTTTTTCTTTGGTTAAAACTGCTGATTTAAAAACTAAAGAGCTTTTGAGTGAGCAAAATTTAAAAAATTTAGAACTTATTTTAAATAATTTAGCTCAAATAAGTTCTCATTTAAATGAAAATTCGCAAAAAATGAGCCAAAATATTACAAATGCGAGTTTCAAGCTAGGGCAAATGGCAGATAATATAAGTCTTGCTGCTAAAAATTTTAATGAAATTTTAAAAAGCGTCAAAGAAGGAGTGATTGCTTTAAATTCCTTCGCCAAAAAAGCCAATTCAAAAATAGATTCTTATGATGATTTAAAGCAAAATATTGAACAAAATTTAGAACTTTTAAACAAAGTATTATTAGAAAGCGATCTTTTGATAAAAAATTTACAAAGAAGCCCTTCTGATATTTTATTTAAACAAGAAAAACCTCAACTAGGACCTGGAGAAAGATAATGAAAAAATATTTATATATATTTATTTTAAGTTTTATTTTTTATGGATGCTCTATAAATAATCAAGTTGATAAAACTCAAATGTTTATTTTAAAAAACGATGAAATTTCTTCTAATATCCCTTTTAAAAAAACAACTAAGATTTTAAAAATCAAAAGTGCCACTTTGCCTTTATATCTTAATTCAAAATCAATCATTTACACACAAAACAATATAAGCAATACCTATGCTTATCATTTTTGGGCGGATTTGCCTAGTAATTTTTATCGATCTTTTCTTTTATCAAAACTAGAAAAAACTAAAATATTTAAAGCTGTTATTTCCTCGCAAAGCTCATTAAATGCTGATTATATTCTTGAAAGCAGAATTGATTCTTTTGAACAAATTCTTAACTCAAAGCAAAATTATACACAAATTGCCGTAAGTGTTAATCTTATCGATGTTAAAGAAAATAAAATTATTGTTCATCGATTTTTTAATCATAAAGAAAATATTGAGCAAAATAATATTTCAAGTATTTATCAATCTTTTGAAAAAAATTTAAATTCTTTAACCACGGATATTGTTCTATGGATTAATTCTAATATTGATTAAAAGTAGGAACACTTTTTGCTTTTAAAAATTTAGCAATATTTTTTTGAAAGGCAAAAGATGAAAAATGAATTAGATATACTAAAAAAACATTTAGGGGAAGTTGAGGCTGTAGGAGAATTTAAAGCAAATCAAATTTGTTCACAAATAAACGATGCAAATGATTTTATTGGTGCCTTGCAAGTATTAGAACTTGCCCTTAAAAAAATTGAACAAAGTATCACTCAAAGACTCGACGATCAAATTGATGATTTACAAAAACGCACTTTAGATGCAACCACTTCACAACTTATCCAAAATTGTTCTTTCATGGGAACTGCACTTTTTGGAAATATTTTTAATGTATATGTTGGCAAAAAACTTTTTGAATTTGAAATTTCAAATCCTCTTTTAATCTTAGAAAAAGCTGGATATGAAGGTGTTTTAGCTTATATTCAAGATAAAAGAGATGAAATAAAAAATATTTTAGCTGATCTTGCTAATGCAATCATCATGGGTCAAAGCATAGATAATGCTGGAATGTATGACTCAAGCATGGATTTTAAAAATCTTTTTAGATAATTTATAAAGCAGAAAGGATATCTGCTCTTCCATTAACAATTGCAACGCAATGCTCATAATGGGCAGTGTTTAACTCATCGGCACTGCCCGCATCCCATTTTCCATTAAAATGCTTTGGAGTTCCATCTTTTTGGCATATCATAGGCTCTATACAAAAAACCATTCCATTTTTTATCTTAGGCCCACTTTTAGCATTAGCCCCTTTTTCTAAATAATTTAAAATTTCAGGCTCCCCATGAGGTTTGCGCCCTATTCCATGTCCGCAATATCCACGCAACGGAACAAAACCTCTTGAAGTAATAAATTCACCCAATGCAGCCGAAAGCTCCTTAAAACGCATTCCATCTTTAATAATATCAATTGCATAATACAAAGCATCTTTAGCACAAGCGATCAAAGCTTCATCCTTAGAAGAAATTTTACCAATAGCAATAGTCCTAGCAGCATCGCCATAATACCCATCAAGCATTGTGCCGACATCTATACCCAAAATATCGCCTTCTTTGAGAATTTTATCATCGGGAATTCCATGGATGCAAACTTGATTTAAAGAAGTGCAAATTGCACCTGGAAAGCCATAAAGTCCCTTAAAAGAAGGTTTGGCACCTAAGCTTAATATATACTCTTCTGCCATTTGATCAATTTGTTTTAAACTCATTCCAATTTTTATTTCTTTTTCTAGAAAATCCAAAGTTTTTGCGACGATTTGATTTGCATTTCTAAGTTTTTCTATTTCTGCCGGTTTTTTTAATTCTATCATGATTTATCCTTATAAATTTAACCAAATTTTAGCAGTATTTTTTAAAGATTGTACATCACTTGAAGCATAAAAATGCAAAAGTGCTTTATCTTTTTTATAAATTAATTTTTCTTTTTCTTTCAAAAAATCAACTATAGCATCACCTGAATGGATTAATTTTGTATTTTGACCAAAATAATCACTCAAAGATTTCATTAAAAAAGGAAAATGGGTACAAGCTAAAATTAAAGCATCTGGAGTTTGAACTTTTTCAAAATAATATTTCATAGCACTTTGTAAAAATTCCCCTTCAAAAATACCCTCTTCAACCATAGGGACAAAAAGCCCAGTTGCTAAGGCTTTTATTTGAGTGAAACCTTGCTCGCTTAAACGTTTTTGATATTCTTGTGATTGAATAGTTGCCTTAGTAGCGATCACTAAAATTTTTTCATCTTTACGCTTTAATGCTTTTTTTGTAGCTTCCACTCCAGCGTCTATTACTCCATATATTGGGATATTAGCATTTTGTCGCAATATATCTAAGGCATAAGCACTTGCAGTATTACAAGCAATAATAAGCATATCAATTTGAAATTTTTTAAAAAAATCTAAAGCCTCTAAACAAAATTTGATAATCGTATCTTTATCTTTTACTCCATAAGGAACTCTTGCGGTATCTCCATAATAAATTATTTCATCAAAAAAATTCGCTTCATAAAGAGATTTTAAGACGCTAAGTCCTCCTACACCACTATCAAAAACTCCAATTTTCATCTTATATATCTTCTAGCACCTATATAACGTGATTTCCAATAAGAATTACTCAAGTTAGCTTCTCTAGCTCCACCCCTAGAAGAAAGATGGATGAAATTGCCTTTGCTTGTATAAATTCCTACATGCATACCATTTGGCCCTCTACCCGTTCTAAAAAAAACTAAATCTCCAGCTTTTAAACGAGACTTAGAAACCCTTATGCCTGAATTTAATTGAGTGACAGTTGTTCTTGGGATTTTTGCGTTAAACTCCAATAAAGCTTTTTGCGTAAATGCTGAACAATCAGCACCTCTTTTAGTATTGCCTCCTAAAACATAAGGAGTTTTTCTCCATTCATAGGCAATGGATTTTAATTTGGATTCTACATTAGAATAATGATAATTTGGTTTTCCCATAAAAGCAAAATTAGGATAAAAACTACAACCTGTGATAAAAAATAAAGCTAAAAAAATAAAAAAAAGTTGTTTCATTCATTTCTCCTTTTTTTAAGCACGATTTGCAAAAAATCTAAGATAAATAAAGCCCCAAATTCCAGAACAAAATGAAGCAATTAAAATAGCAAGATTATCTGCATAATGAAATATATCGCTTACCTCATAAGCCAAACCATCAATAAATAAACTCATGGTAAAACCTATGCCTGTTAAAATACAAACTCCATAAAGTTGTTTTAAATTTGATCCTTGAGGCAAATGAGCTAATTTAAATTTTATAGCAAAATAAGAAAAGACAAAAACTCCTAATTGCTTTCCTATAAAAAGTCCAAAAAATATCCCTATACTCACTCCAGAAAACATAGCTTTTAAATCTATGTTTGACAAATTCACCCCCGCATTTGCAAAAGCAAATAAAGGCAAAATAACAAAATTGAGCCAAAATTTTAAACTTTCATAAATATCTTCTAAAAAAGGTTTGCCTTCTTTAGTAGCCATAGGGATAAAAAAAGCTGTAATGATTCCTGCTAAAGTAGCATGCACTCCACTTTTTAAAACACTGATCCAAAGAATTAACGAACAAATAAAATAAAAAGATTTCCGCGTAATACCAAAAACATTAAGCATAAGCATTATAAAAATAACAATTGTAGCAATGATAAAAGCAAAAATAGAAAGTTTGGTGGTATAAAAAATTGCGATAATTAAAATAGCCCCAACATCATCGAAAATCGCTAAAGAAAGTAAAAAAATTTTCAAACTCGATGGAATATATTTTCCGCACATCATCAATATCGCTAAAGCAAAAGCGGTATCTGTAGCTGTTGGGATAGCCCAACCTTTAAGGGTATATATATCGCCTAAATTAACCAAAGTAAAAAATAAAGCAGGGATTAATATACCTCCTAAAGCCGCTATAAAAGGCAATACTATATTTTTAGGATTTTTAAAATCTCCATGTAAAAATTCTTTTTTAAGCTCAAGACCTATTGCAAAGAAAAAAATCGAAATGAGTCCATCATTTACCCAAAGCAAAAAAGGCTTATTAAGTTCAAATTCGCCAACACTAAATCCCACTTTTAAATTAAGAAGACTACGATAATGTTCGCTAAAAAATCCATTTTGGATCAATAAAGCAAGTAAAGTAGAAACAATAAGTAAAATTCCGCCAAAAGCTTCACTTAAAATGAGAGTTTTTAATTTTTGGAAAACACCATTCATTTGATTATCTTAAGATATATAAAGCCGATTAAGGCACTGATGAAACTCGCTAATAAAATAGCTAATTTATCAGCATGTTCAAAAATATCACTATTTTTATACGCTAAACCATCGATAAATAAACTCATAGTAAAGCCTATGCCTGTTAAAATACAAACTCCATAGAATTTGGAATATTTTATATTTTCAGGAAGTTTTGCAAGTTTTAATTTGATAGCAAGATAACAAAAAGAAAAAACCCCTAATTGTTTTCCCAAAAATAAACCTAGCATAATTCCAAGACTTACAGGTGAAACTAAAACACTCGCATCCATATCTTTAATATCAACCCCTGCGTTTGCAAAAGCAAATAAAGGCAAAATAAAATAAATCACCCAAGGATTTAAATCCTTTAAAACTGCATGCAAATAAGGTTTTTTATCGGGTGTATCTAAAGGTATAAATAAAGCTATAATCACCCCTGCTAAAGTAGCATGCACTCCACTTTTAAGCATTGCTACCCACAAAATCACTCCGATTAAAACATATAAGGATAGGTGTGTAAAATGAAGATAATTTAATACAAATAAAACCAAGATACATAAAAAACAAATTACAATAGCCAAAAATGAGAGTTGATCCGTATAAAATAATGCGATAATAATAATTGCACCCAAATCATCAAAGATAGCCAAAGAAAGTAAAAATAACTTTAAGCTCGATGGAATTTTATTTCCTAAAAGCATTAAAATTCCCACTGCAAATGCTATATCTGTAGCTGTTGGAATAGCCCAACCTTGCATAGCAAAATCATGGGAATGATTGATTAAAGTAAAAATCAAAGCGGGAAAAATCATCCCCCCTAAAGCTCCAAATAAAGGTAAAGAAACTGATTTTATATTTTTAAGCTGTCCGCGTAAAATTTCATATTTTAACTCAAGACCAATACAAAGAAAAAATATAGCGATTAATCCATCATTGATCCAAAGTTCTAAAGACTTTGCAATTTTAAAATTCTCAAAACCTATCGTTAAATTTGCGTGAAAAATTTCTGCATAATAAAAACCAAGAGAAGAATTTTTAAACAATAAAGCTAAAAGAGTAAAAAATATAAGCAAAATTCCAGGAAAAGTTTCACTTAAAATTATTTTTTTAATTATATGCATTTATAACCCATCCTAGAACTAAAAATTATTTTTGTATGATTATAACTAAAAAATACTAAAGAAATAATTATTTTCAAATAATTTATTAGGATACAAATTGCATCCTAATTGATTAGATATTAAGCATAAATATCTAAACCACTAGAGCTAGAAGCTTGTGGAGCGGAGGCTTCAGAGACATTCTCCATACCTTCAATAAGCTTACTCATTAATGTTTCATTTGTATCCATAGATTTTTTTAATACTGAAGTATTAACCGCTGTTAATAAGTTTGCATTACTCATGGTTGCATCTGAAATCATAACATCCTCCTTATTTTGATGTAGTCTTATAAAAGACGTTTAAATAATATCGGAAATATTTTTTAAAAATTAATACCTAAATTTTTTAAATATTTTAAAATTTACAATAAAACCTTGTATTTAAATTATTTTTTAGTCTTATTTAAGATTGTTGGTATTATACTTCTATATTGATAATAAATATTATTTTTATAAATACATGATTTTGGAGCAAATCACAATGAAAATTTTTAAAATAATGCTTTTTTATTTTTTATTTTTTTCTACAACAGCTGTTTTTGCTAAGGTTGATGATTATATAGCTGAAACAAATATTATTAAAAATATCCTTAGTCAAAGTTTGGATGTATATAAAAAAGGCGATAATGGACAAGCAAAAAAATTAAGCGAAGATGCTTATTTTCAACATTTTGAAAATATGGAAGGTCCTATAGGTAGAAATATAGGTCGAAAAGCTATCACTATGGAGCGTAAATTCATCAATTTACGTCGTATGTATAAGGAAAAAGCCCCTTTGGATCAAATCAATGCGCTCATTGAAAGTCTTTATTATGACTTAGATGAAGTGGCTCCAATTTTACAAAATGGATATAGGCTAAAAGCAGAGGCCAGTCAAACCAATTATGATAAAGCAGCGGCTGAAAAATCAAGTTTAGAAGCCAATGCTAAAAGAGAAGCTGATGCTGAAGCTTTAATTGCCCAAATTACAGGCGTTAAACCGAGCTCAAACAATAATTCTAACATCCAAACCAATTCATCAAATTTGAAAACCAATGATATCAATTCCGATCTTCAAGCGGCAGCCTCTATGGACGCAAGATTGCAATTTATTCTTGATAATATTTCGACCAAATTTACCCTTGCTGCAAATGCTTTTAAAAATGGAAATTATGATGAGAGTAAAAATTTATTAAATGATGCTTTATTTAATGATTATCGTAATACAAAAGTTGAAATTCTAATCAATAAATTTACCAAAGCCGGAAATGATCAAAAATTCCAACAAGCTTTAAGAACCTTGATACGTGAAATTGATGATAGAAAACTTGATGAAAAAAAATTAAGAGATGGTTTAGATGATATAGAACAACAGCTTTTTGATACATTTTTACAAATTCCAAATTCAGAACTTTCAAAATTAAGACTAAAAGGTTTTAACGATGAAAATCAAGGAAAAGATTACGCTAAAGTCGGAGATGATATCAAACTTGCCTTAAATGAAATTTTAAATAATTACGATGGTTTTAATATTTCAGCTATCAATGATTTACAAAATACCTATTTGGATATTTTTGAAGCCAGTGGAATGGAAAATAAAATAGGTGCCGTTGATAGCAATTTGAAATTAAAAATCGAAAGTTTATTTTCTCAAAGTATTGCATTAATCAAAAATAGTGCCGATAAAAAAGAACTTAAAGCTACTTTTGATGAATTAGAAAAATTCATCCAACAAGGTATAGATAAAATTCAAGATTCTACGCCTTATTCTCTTTTTATATGGGCTTTAGGAATTATCATACGCGAAGGTTTAGAAGCTTTAATTATCGTTGTTGCTATCATATCTTATCTTGTTCAAAGTGGCAATAAAAATCGCCTCAATATAGCCTATAGCGCACTTTTTACCGGAATCATACTCAGCTTTATTACAGCTTTTGCTGTCTCTTGGCTTTTTAAAGAAAATGCGGGGCAAAGTAGAGAACTTATAGAAGGCATTACTATGCTTATAGCTGTTCTTTTATTATTTTATGTTGGATTTTGGTTGCTTTCAAACACACAAAATAAAAAATGGGCTAGTTTTATCAAGCAAGGTGCAATTGATGCTATTTCAAACAATAGCGCAAAAACACTTTGGATTACCGTTTTTCTAGCTGTTTATAGAGAAGGTGCGGAAACGGTTCTTTTTTATCAAGCTTTGCTTTTTGATGCAAAAACCAGTACGGATTTAAGTGCTATATTTGGGGGACTTGGACTTGGAATTTTAATTTTAATTGTTTTATATTTTCTTTTAAAAGCAGGAGCTATTCGCATCCCTGTTAAGCAATTTTTTTATATCACCTCTTATATAATCTTTTATATGGTATTTGTTTTTACAGGCAAGGGCATAGCAGAGCTTATAGAAGGAAAAATCATCCTTCCTAGTTTAGTTCCTATGAATTTTGAACCTATATTATGGCTTGGAATTTATCCTTACTATGAAACTTTAATTCCTCAATTTATAGTATTAATTTTATTGATTATTGGTATTTTAATCACAAAACAAATTTCAAAAAAAGGAGTAAAATGAAAAAAATTTTATCAAGCGTTGCTATAGCAGCGATTGCAAGTATCAATCTTTTTGCAGGTGAAGTGCCAATTGGCGATCCAAAAGAATTAAATGGGATGGAAATAGCCGCTGTTTATCTTCAACCAATCGAAATGGAACCAAGAGGAATTGATCTTGCAGCATCTTTAGCAGATATTCACTTAGAAGCAGATATTCACGCAACTAAAAATAATCCTAATGGCTTTCCTGAAGGATTTTGGATGCCTTATCTAACCATAGCTTATGAACTTAAAAATACAGATACTGGAGCCATTAAACGCGGAACTTTAATGCCTATGGTTGCGGATGATGGTCCTCATTATGGTGCTAATATCGCTATGGAAAAAGACAAAAAAGGTGGTTTTGGAGTGGGTAATTATGAACTTACTTTTTATATTTCAAATCCTGAAAAACAAGGATTTGGACGCCATGTTGATGAAGAAACTGGCGTAGGTAAATGGTTTGAACCTTTTAAAGTTGATTACAAATTTAAATACACAGGCACACCTAAATAATTCCCAAATTTTTAGAAATTCTTAATAATAGAATTTCTAAAAATACTTCTTATTCTTTAAAAAATAAAATCTTGATTAATTTTAATATCTTAAAAATCTTTATACAAAAATTTATTTATTTTTTACACTTGTTAAAGTTTTTTATGTAATAATAACTCTTATCAATATAAAAAAGTGAAAGATTATGAGCATATATTTTGTCAATTTTATTTCCAATATTTTGCCCTTAAGCATTTTAATAGCTTTTATAAATCCTGACAAAAAATACATTACAAAAAGCTTTATAGCGGTTTTTTTAGGGTTTTTATTTGGGTATTTTGCACTTTTTATATCCGCACAATTTTTAAAAACTGATAATTTGATATTTAATCTCAATTTTATTTTTATAGCTTCTTTACTTGCAAGTTTTATATTTTATTTTTGGGAAAAAGTTAAAGTTTTAAACTCAGTTTTATCGACCGTTTTAAGTTTTTGCATAGCTTTAAATTATTATTACATCAATCAAGATTTGCCTATATTTAGCAATTCTTTATTGGATAGTCAAACAATTACATCTTTAGGTTTTATATTCTTAGCTTTCATTATTTGTATTTTAATCTTTTTCTTTTTAAGATGGCAAAAAACAATCAATAAAAAAGCAAGTTTTGTTGTCTTTTGTATCGTTATCTTTGTAGAAATGGATCGTGCTTTAGCTAATATTTTACTCACTTTGATGAGAAATTCAATTATTGATACTGAAACTTTTTTGGTTAGCTTTGTTGGAAAAAGCAATTATTTTGGTACTTTTAAAATTTATCTTTATATCATTTTAATCCTTATTCTTGCTTTTTTAAGTTTAAAAATTCGCCAAAACAATATCAATAAGCATATGATTTTAGATATTAAGTATCGCAAAGATAAGGCAAAAAATCATCTAATCAATTCTTATTTTTCAAGCGTTTTTATAAGCTGTATAGTTAGTTTTTGTATTGTTTTGTATTTTTTTATGATCAGTTCTAAACCTTTGGTTATAGATGAACCTAAAGAAATTTTACCTAACGCTGAGGGCAAATTTATCTTTGATGTGGCTCTTTTAAGGGATAATAAACTTCATAGGTTTGCCTATGTAACAGCTGAAGGTAAGGTTGTGAGATTTTTTCTAATCAATAAAAGAGAAGATAGGGACTCTCCTGTTGCTGTTTTTGATGCTTGTATGATTTGCGGAGATATGGGGTATATTAAAAAAGATGGGGAATTAATCTGCATTTCTTGTAATGTCCGTATTTTTCTACCAAGCGTAGGTAAATCAGGTGGTTGCAATCCTATTCCTTTAAAATATACCTATGATGGTAAAAATATTATTATTGATGTAAAAGATGTCATTGCCGGATCTAATTATTTTAATCAAATCAAAGAAATTCAAGTTAGCGATCCTGTTTCAAAAGATAAACTGATTAACATAAAAGCACCTTTTTCTTATAGTTATAAAGGAATTACTTATTATTTTATCAATGAAAAAAACTATGAAGAATTTAAAAAAGATCCTTTAAAATTTATTGGGGATACAGAAGCTAAGTTTTTAATCCAAAGGAGAAGCGATGTTAGCTAAAATAATCCTTAGTTCTATTTTTAAAAATAAAATTCAAAAATTCTTAGCCTTTCTTACTTGTTTTTTAGCCACTCTTTTGCTTTGCATCATGCTAAATATTACTTTAAGTATAGGCAATGAAGTCACAGAACAATTAAAAAGTTATGGATCAAATATACTGGTTTTACCTAAAGGTTCTAACTTAAACATTGAAATAGGCAATGAAATTTATGAACCCTTAAAAAATAAAAACTATCTTGAAGAGAAAAATTTATATATGATTAAAGATATTTATTGGCGTAATAACATCACTGCCCTAGCCCCATTTTTAGATGGTAAAATCACTGTTAAAAATGATGATAAGGCTATAAAAACTCTATTGTATGGGACTTATTTTAGTAAAGCAATTAAAATAAAAGACGATGATGATTTTGTAACAGGAATTCAAACCCTTTATCCTTATCTTAAAGTAGAAGGAAGTTGGGCAAAAGATGATAGCAATGAAATCATGCTCGGTGAAGATTTGGCTAAAAATTCCAAACTAAAAATAGGACAAAATATAACACTCCTTGGAGAAAATAATATTTCAAAAGAAGTTAAGATTGTAGGAATTTTATTGCATACAAATCCTAAAATGTCAAATAAAATCATCGCTCCTTTACATCTTGCTCAAGAATTACTTAATAAACAAGGGCTTTATTCAAGCGCTGAAGTTAGAGCTTTTACTATACCTGAATCCTCACTTTCTGAAAAAGTACGCCGCTTAGGAGAAGAAAAACTCGATCAAGTTGAATACGATAAATGGTATTGTTCTGCTTATGTAGGTTCTATTGCTAGTCAAATCAAAGATGGACTTCCAGGATCTGATGTAAAAGTGCTAAATGCTATAAGCGATGCTCAAAATTTAATCGTTAAAAAAATTCAATCTTTAATGTCAATCACCTGCATTATTTGCATTATTATTTCAAGCATAGCTATTTCAAGCCTTATGAATTCAGAAATTCATCGCAGAAAAAAAGAAATAGGCCTTTTAAAAGTCCTTGGAGCTAATACTTTTCAAATTTATTTGATCTTTTCAAGCGAAAATTTAATTGTAGCTTTTATTGCTGCAATTTTTGGATTTGTATTTGGCATAGGAGTTTCAGAAATCATCAGTCTTAATATTTTTGGTTATTTTATCAATATTGCTTTTATCGCTTTACCTTTGAGTCTTATTTTTGCTGGCTTAATAGCTATAATTGGCTGCTTAATCCCTATAAGAAATATTTCTAATCTTTCTCCAGTAGAGGTGCTTTATGGAAAATAGATTTTTTCTAAATGAACTTTTTAAAAGTCTTAGTTTTTCTTATCAAAGACTTTTTATCATCATTTTATCCATTTTCATAGGTGCCTTAACTTGTTCAGCATTTTTAAATATCTATTTTGACATAGATACAAAACTTTCTAAAGAACTCAAAGCTTACGGGGCAAATGTGATTATAAGCTCTAAAAATATGGATGAAAATTTTATCTCTAACGCTAAATATGAGGAAATCAAACAGAAATTAAAAGCTAGGGCTTTAACTCCATTTTTATATGAATTTTTAAATTTAGGTAGTACAAGTGCGGTTGTTTTGGGAACAGATTTTAAAGCCTTAAGACTGACTAAACCTTTTTTAGAGATAAAAGATGGGAGTTTTTCTTTAAGAGATTTTAACGATAATTCTGTTTTTTTAGGTATTAATCTAGCCAAACAATTAGACCTTAAAGTAGGAAATGAGCTGCAAATTTATAATCCAAATAATGGAAAAAGTGTTAAATTAACCATAAAAGCTATATTTTCAAGCAATGATGAATTCGATGGTATAGCCTTAGCGTCTTTAAATGTGATTCAAAATTTAAGCGATACACAAGGTATTAATTATGCTAATGCTATAGTTGATGGTGATTTTCAAAGCGTTTGGAATAAAACTCGAGCTATCAGCGATCATACTATTAACGCTAAACCTATATCATCGGTATCTTTAAGTGAAAATTTGGTTCTTAAAAAAATAAAAACCTTAATGTTTTTAATCGTCATTATTGTTTTAATCATAGTCACAACCAGTGTTAATACCACGCTAAGCTCTATCATATTTTCTAGAAAAAAAGAAATTGCTTTGCGTTTAGCTTTAGGAGCTAAAAAGAGAGAAATTTTTAAACTTTTTGCAAGTGAGTGTTTTATTGTGTGCTTAATAGCAAGCATTATAGGGGCATTTTGTGGAATATTTTTAGCCAATATTTTTGGTTATTTAATTTTTAATTCCAGCATTGACTTTAGATTTAAAGCAGTATTAATATCTATCATTATTTCTTTGGCTTTTGCTTTTTTTGCCACTTTTTTACCTATAAAAAAGGCTTTAAAAATTAATATTTGTGATAATTTGAAAGGTGATTAAAATGAAAGAATTAATAAAAATAACAAATCTTAGCAAAAATTTTGGCAAAGTTAAGGCTTTAAATAATATTAATTTAAATGTTTATCAAGGAGAATGGCTTGCCATTATGGGGCCATCAGGAAGTGGTAAATCCACACTTTTAAATATTTTATCTCTAATGGACACCCCAAGCAGTGGTCAATATATCTTAGATGGACAAAATTTAGAACAAATTCAAGAAGAGCAAAAAATACAATTACGCAGAGAGAAAATAGGACTTATATTTCAGCAATTTCATCTTATCCCTTATCTAAATGCTTTAGAAAATGTGATGCTTTCTCAATATTATCACTCTTGCATTGATGAAGAAGATGCAAAAATGATGCTTGAAAAAGTTGGTCTTTCACATCGTTTAAATCACCTTCCTAATCAACTAAGCGGAGGGGAGCAACAAAGAGTTTGTATCGCAAGATCTTTAATCAATAATCCTGAAATTTTACTTGCGGATGAACCCACAGGAAATTTAGATGAAGCTAATGAAGAAATCGTTCTTCAAACCCTAAAAAAACTCAAAAATGAAGGAAAAACTATTGTTTTAATCACGCACAATCCAGATTTAGCTAAATTCGCTGATAGAACCATATGCTTACATCATGGGGTTTTAAAATGAAATTTTTATGTATTTTTATTGCACTATTTTTACTCAATGCATGTTCTTTTGAAAATCATAAAAAAAGCACAAAAATAGGAGAAGTGGCTACAGAAATTTCAGCTAAAAATCTTTTAGGAGATAAAATTAAACTAAATGATGATAAAAATTCTTTAAAAGTATTAGTTTTTTTTCAAAATGGTTGTTCTTCTTGCTTAAAGGAACTGCCTTATCTAGATGAATTTGCGCAAAATTATCCAGATAAAATTAGCGTTTATGCGATCAATTCAGCCAATGATATACAAACTATACAATCTTTAGCAAAAAAATTTGATTTTAAAAAGGTTAAAATTTTAAAAGATGATCTTAAAATAACGCAAGATAGATATGCCATATTTGCAACGCCAACAACTATAATCATTAAAAATGGAATTATAAAAGATAGAATTTTAGGAGAAACACCTTGGGAAAATTTAAAGTCCAAGCTCATTTCATTGCTTTAATCACAGCTTTATTTTTTATAGCTTGCAGCGATGGAGAAAATTTTAAAAGCTTAGATCATAAAAATTATAATTTTTCCTACAATGGTTTTGAGAAAATATTAAAGCTTAATCAAAAGGATGAAAATTTTGCTTTGGTGTTTTTTACCAAAGATTGCGGAGTATGCAAAGAACAAATCAAAATCTTACAACAATTAATCCAAAATTATAATTTTAATGTTTTTGTGATTTTAGGAGATGCAAAAAATTTAGATGATGCAAAAAATTGGGCAAAAGAAAAAGGCTTAACTCAATTAACTTTATTCTATGAAAAAAATGCAGCCAAATATCTTTCAGATTCCATAGGCGGTATTTATGGAGTCCCTGTAATTAGTTTTTTTGAGTCAGGAAAAATGAATAAAAAATTTATAGGATTGACACCTTATCATATACTTGAAAATGAAATTAAAAGGATAAAAAATTAATCTTATCCTTTTAAATAATTAAAGCTTTTGATCTCCTAAAAAATAGCCGTAAATTTCATAACTTCCATCTTTTTTCATTAAAATGACGGGATATTTTTCATTGTAGCCTTGTTCCATTCCAGGGCTTCCTTGTGGCATTCCAGGGGCTGAAATTCCTATAACGTCTTTTGGTTTATTTTTAAGGAGCCAAGCTACAGCGCTTTCAGGAACATGTCCTTCAACGACATAGCCTTCAATAATCCCTGTATGGCAGCTTTGATATTCATTTTTGATGCCATATTGATCTTTAATTTTTAGAAAATCATCTGTTTTATGCACATTTACACTATAGCCTTTTTTCTTCATATAAGCCGTCCAATAATCACAACACATGCAAGTAGGACTTTCATAAATTTCTAAATTTTTAGCTTGTAAAATACAAGCACTTGCAACTACAACAAAAGCTGAAATTACTTTTTTCATTTTCTACTCCCTAAATTTCATTATTTTAACTATGCAACCTGAATTAACAATATATCAAATTTCACTTTTAAACAAAGTAAATCTTTTTGTGCAAAATTAATTTTTTTTATTTAATTGACTTAATCGATATTGGCTATAAGCAGTAAAAATAACTCCAATAACCAACCAACAAATCCCACTCCAAATAAGTCTTGACTCTTTTCCGAGTAATAATATAAAAAATGCCCCGATAAAATGCACCAAAGCTACAACTAAAAACAATATGCCTGCTAAACGTTGCTTTTTAAGTTTTTTCAGTTTTTCATCTTTTTCCATGTTTTTCCCTTAACTTTTTAATCTCTTCTAAAAGCATAAATTTAAGCTCCTTAAGCCCTGTTTTTTCAAGACTTGAAACCTCGATTAAAAAACTTTGCGGATCTTCTATACTTTTTAAATAATCTTTTAAATTTACTATATTCTCTGCAATCGCTTCTGCAAAATCAACACCTAAATTCACACTATCACTTTTTGAAATCATAATACCAAATTCATGCTTAAAGAGCTCTTTGGAAAATTTTTCGAGCTCATTTCTTAGCACTATAAATTGCTCTTTTAAAGACATTTCTCTTAAAGGATCCAATACAAAAAGTAAAAAAGATGTTCTTTCTATATGCTTTAAAAAAGCAAGTCCTAAACCTTTACCTCCACTTGCACCCTCGATAATACCAGGAATATCTGCCATCACAAAAGAATTATACTCATCCACATCAACAAGACCAAGTTTTGGCGTCAATGTGGTAAATTCATAATTCGCAATTTCAGGTTTTGCGTTTGAAACCACACTAATAAGAGTCGATTTTCCCACGTTTGGAAAGCCCACAAGTCCCACATCAGCGATCAATTTAAGCTCAAGTCTTACTAAACGACTCTCTCCTTTTATACCAGGTTGTGCATAGTCGGGACGTTGATTGGTTGCGTGTTTAAAATGAGTATTTCCAAGCCCTCCTTTGCCACCTTTTAAAAATACTTCTCTTTGCCCTTCTTTGGTTAAATCAAGTAAAATTTCATTGCTTTGTGCATCAATAACTTGAGTGCCCTCTGGAACAATGAGTTCTAAATTTTCACCTTTTTTTCCATTTTTATTACGCCCCATACCCGCTGCACCATTTTGCGCACGAAGTTCCTTTTTTCCTTTAAAATTAACAAGGGTATGAGTATTGTTATCACATATAAAAATAATATCTCCGCCATTTCCGCCATCGCCACCATCAGGACCACCCAATGGAACGTGCTTTTCACGACGAAAACTTACAGCACCTTTGCCTCCATCGCCTGAAGCTAAAGTAATCTTAACGCTATCTATAAACATAAAAAACCTTAAAAAAATTTAAAAAGAAGTATATCAAAAGAAAATAAAATTCAAAATAATTTTTACAATAGCTCAAAACTCTCATTAGCTTATTTTATATAAAAACTACTATAATTAAAAATTTTAACATCGTCAAAAATTGATATTTTAGATTAAATATTGATATTAAACTAAAGATTTTATAGTAAAAATTTGATTTTAAGTACTTTTTAAAATTTATAATCTTTAAAATTAACTTGTTAAAAAAATATCTAAGTTTTTAAATTTTGGATAAAAATTTAAGATTTTTCTAGGCAGAAGCCTAGAAATTAAGCAGGATAAACAGAAACTTTTTTTCTATCTTTATCTTTTCTTTCAAATTTAACAAAACCATCAATTAAAGCAAAGATAGTATGATCTTTTCCCATACCTACATTATTACCTGCATGTGTTGCAGTTCCTCTTTGGCGAATGATGATATTTCCAGCTCTAACAAATTCGCCACCAAATTTTTTAACACCTAAACGACGACCAATAGAATCGCGATTATTTTGAGTTGAACCTTGACCTTTCTTGTGTGCCATTCTTTACTCCTTAAGCTTTAATATCTTTAACTATAACGCGAGTAAATTGTCTTCTAAAACCTCGTTTAAGTTTAGAATCTTTTCTGCGTCTTTTTTTATAAATTACAACTTTCCTATCTTTTCCGTGATTGATCACTTCTAAAACAACTTTTGCACCTGCTACGAAAGGCGCACCTACCTTAATATCTTTATCGCAAATTGCAAGTACTTCATTCACTTCGATAATAGCTTTGCTTTCAGCTTCAAAGTGATCTAGCTTTAACTCATCATTAACGCTAACTTTATACTGCTTTCCGCTGTGTTTCATAATAGCATACATTGCTTTTCCTTATAATTTGGTAAGTACCATAAAGCACCAATTAGGATTTAAAAGCTTTAATGGTTTAGAAAAACTTTAATTTTATAAAATTTTTCTTTAATATTTAATGAATTTAAAAGTTTGCAAATTAAAAAATCAAAGCGAAACTAAAATCCAAGATCAACCCCACCACCTTCATGAAGCTTATAGGTAGAATCTTTGCCTTTGTCTTGCTTATTTTCCTCTGATGCATTAGCGTTAAAAAGAGAATTTTGTATATATTTTTGCATCATTAAAGCAGTATTTTCCCAAAATTTTTGTTCTTTTTGAGCATCATAAGTAAGTATTAAATTCGTACTTAGAGTTTTTGACAATACTATCTCTCTTGTGGGATAAAATATAAGTTTGAAAGAGATATTTATCTTTAATTTTTTATCATTTTGATAAGTAATATAGCTATTTTGTTTAGATGTATCTAAAATTTTATACTCTAAAATATAATCCGTACCTAAAACATTCCCTAGCTTAGAGCTTTCATCACTAGAACCTTGAGCACTTTCGATAAGTTTATCTTCGCTTTTAAAATCATTTTTTCTTTCCAAAAGAGTAAAATAAGCATCGTTAGAAAAAATATCATTTAAAGCTTGAGTTAAATTTTCTCCCGATTTTCCATAATTTTTATCAAAAAGTATTAATTTTGGTTTTTGATCATTTTGGTAAAGATATTTATAAGCTAAGATTTTAACCTTCCAATTTGTGCCATTATTTTCAGCAGAAGTGATCTCATAACTATCAATACGCCCATTACTTACATTTTGAAGCGTATCTTTTGAATTTTGAACAATTTGCCCTAAGGCTGAAAATTTAACATCAATACTTTTAATTTCTTGTCTTAAATTAAACTTTGAAATACCTTTAAGCTTAGATAAGGCATCAATTAAGGCGTTATTTAAAGCATCTTCTCTTGTTTGACCTGTCCCAACACCTTGCATAATTTTTTGAAATTTAGATCTTTGATGCGGAAGTGTTTTTAGGCTTTGAATATTGCTAAAATTGATATCTTGAGCAGGAGAATAATCATAAATAATCACATTTTTTTCATTTTGAGCTTTTATAATATTTTGATTTTCAGCCCAAAGCAAAGACAAAAAAGCTATTAAAATAAAAAAATATTTCATTTTACCAAGTCACCGATTTACTTGTTCCTGTTTTATCGATTGTTTTTTCATCTTCCCAATAAGCAAGTCCTGAATTTAAATCTGTAAGTGTTAAATGAAAAAAATACTCCGCTTGTATATCGCCATTTCTAAGCTTAACAGTATCTTGACGAATTTTTCCGCTTAATGAAAAATCAGGGGCTACTAAAGTTCCTTTTTTAGAAATAGTATTTTGGTTAAATTCTTCATTATCCCGTAGTTCTCTTACGGCTTCACTCATCCCATCTCTAGCACCCCCTGCTGCAACGGCTGTAGTAAGGACAAATTTGCCTGATTTTCTAAGTGCAATAGTTATTTTGCTTATAAGTTTGTCTGTATCGATTCTTTGAGGGGTATCATTAATGATTTTTCCAATAGCTATCACTTTTCTTTGGCCTTGTGAAATATTAGCAAAAGCGGGATCTTTCAACATGCTTTCAATCATTTCTTGTGCTGTTTTTTCAAAATCTTCTCTATCAAGCCCTAAAGTTAAAGCATCCCCTTGTTTTTTTTGACTCGCATAACCATCAGTATAAACAGGTGCTCCACAAGCTGCAAGAAAAAAAGCTAAAAAAGCATAACAAGCCACTAAAAATAAATTTCTCATCTTAATTTCCTTTTTTAATCTATTATACTTTGTTTAATTTTCAATTTTGTAAATTTCACTTGGAATTATTGGGTTAAAAGATCGAATTAAAATCAATATGTCTTTATTTTGATCTAAAGAATTAGAATATATCGCATTATTGTTTTCATCTTGAATTTTAATAAAGCCATCATTAACGATCATTAAAATTTGAATATTTTTAGGTAAAAAATTCCAAATTCTCAAATCACTTCTTGTTGTTGCCGCAGTAAAAATATCCGTTGCAAAAGTCAAAATTCCACTTTGATCATTTTTTGCTACAGCCATGTTTAAACCTGTTTTAAAAAGACTTGACATTAAAGATTTCATAATTTTAGCATTCAATTCTTCTTTAAATTCGCTAGCAACCACCTCATCAAAATCGAAAATTCTCGCAGTTTGGTTTAAATTTTTACCATCAAAAACATTTAAATAAGCAAAGGATTCTTCTCTCTTTTTTAAGGTAGGCAAAGCTACACTTGCTGTTACAATATGCTGATCAAAAATAAAAGGCAAAGTAAGTGAAAATTCATCCAATGCAGGGCTTAAACCATTTTCATAAATGATGAAAATATGTTTTTTTAATTTTTGCGGGTTTAAAGCCTTAGAGTATTGATCAAAAAGCTCAAATTCTTTTTGTATTTCTTTATCGTTATTGTATGCTGCATAAACCTCTTTAAGCAAATCAGAAGCTTTTTGATAATCATGATCCATGAAAAAAAATACTGAAGAAATATAAGTTACATAAGCATTTGTATAGTTTTTTTGTGCATGAAATTCTTTAAAAAGATTATTGTATTGATTTGCAATGATTTTGAGATTTTGATCTATATTTTGCTTGAAATTCTCTTCTTTTTCAGCTTTTTTTCGCATCTGCTGAATTTGAGTGGCAAAATATTCTTTAGCTATGTTTTGCCTTGCTAAAGCGCGATTAAATTCCACTCTAGCATTTGAAAAATCTTTCAAACTCATGAAATTTAAACCCTTATAAACATTGACCATAGTTCGTTCATACCAAGCACCTTGATAATCATTAACACCATCGTTTATCAATGTAGAACTAATAAAATTTACACTCTTGTGAGCAATATTTTGCAAATCAACATCATATTTATAAGAATTTTCTACTTGATCAAAAATAGCATTGCTTAAATTAAAATCCTTGCAATCTCTAGCAATATACGCTGTATTTAAGCCTTTAAAAATAGTATCATCATCTTGATTGATCGCTTGTAATTGTTTTTTAAAAAAATCCTGATCGCATTTTTTAGAAAATAATTCTTTTTGATAAAATAAATTTTGATCTTGATAAGTTGAGCAAGCACTCAAAATAAATATAATAAAAAATAATATTATTCGATACATTTAAAATAATCCAAAAAAATAAAAATTATTCTAAACTATATCAAAAAATCAATAATAGCCTAAGGCTATTATTGATTACTTTAAAAAGCCAGCTGCAACAAAGCCTAAGGCTACTGAAATAGCAATGGCTAAAACACCTGGTATAAAGAAAGAGTGATTAAAGATAAATTTACCTATTCTTGTTGTTCCTGTATCATCCATTTGTACAGCACCCAATAAGGTAGGATAAGTTGGCAAAACAAAAAGTGCAGAAACTGCAGCAAAACAAGCCACTAACATATAAGAATCATTCGGATTTGCAGCAGTAATACCCAAAGAAGTAATTACCACTGGAACAATAGCTTTAGCAGTAGATGCTTGAGAATATAAAAGCATACTAGCAAAGAAAAATGCAACCGCAAGTGTTGCTGGAATTTGTTCTACCCAATCGCTGGCTAAAGTTTCAATTTCTTTCTCGTGACCCGAAACAAAAGTATTTCCAAGCCAAGCAACACCAAAAACACAAACACAAGCTGTCATACCACTTTTAAAAACACTTGTATCCAAAATTTTTGCTGGATCTACTTTGCAAAACCAAGTAATCAAAGCAGCTGCTGTTAATAAAAAGCTCATAATAGCCGAATCTCTTGGAATAACAACAGGATCTATCCATCTAATATTGCTAGAAATTGCTGTTGCGTATAAAACCACGCATAAAACCGTTGTTAAAAAAATCGCAACTGAAAGTTTAGCACCTGGTTTATCTTGTGCTTGTAAAACTTCATTAGCATCTTTTACAAGTCCTGCTTTTAAACGCTCTTGATAAATTTTACTTTTACTAAGATCTAAAGGAGTAATGATACTAACTATAAACGCTGTTAAAATACAAGCGATAAAAGTTGTGCTGATCCAAATTCCTAATAGTGTTGGATAATTCCACCCAAATTGCTCCAAAACTCCACTCATATAAACAACAGCAGCACTCACAGGAGATGCGGTGATACCTATTTGAGAAGCAACCACCATTAAAGAAAGCGGAACCGAAGGTTTGATATTTTGAGATTTTGCAACATCAACAACTACAGGCATTAAAGAAAATACAGCATTACCTGTTCCTGCTAAAAGAGTTAAGAACCATCCGCAAATTGGAGCTAAATAATTAATGAATTTTGGATGCTTTCTTAAAAATCTCTCGGTTAATCTTACCATATAATCAAGACCACCGGCTTGTTGCATCGCAGAAATTGCTGCAATAGCTGCAGCAATAATTAAAATAACATCCCAAGGAATACTACCTGATTTCATGCCTAAAGCAAGTCCTAAAATAACAACCCCTATACCTCCTGCATAGCCTATAGCTATACCTCCTAGACGAATTCCTATAAAAATAGAACCCAAAAAGACAACTATTTGTAAAATCAACTCCACACTCATAGTAAAACCTTTTATTTTTCAATACGTGGATTTAGCATATTTTCAGGAGTTAAATATTCATCTAGTTTTTCTTTGGTTAATAAGCCTCTTTCTAAAACTATGTCAGCAACGCTTTTTCCAGTTTGTAAAGCTTCTTTTGCAACTGATGCTGAATTTTCATATCCTATATAAGGATTTAAAGCAGTAACCAAACAAACAGAATTTAACATAGTTTCTTTACATTTTTCTGGATTAGCTGTTAAATGCTTAATTGCTTTGTTAGCTAAAGTTAGCATTGCATTTTCTAAAAGAACTAAAGAATTAAATAAAGCATAAGCAATTCCTGGCTCAAATGCATTAAGCTCAAATTCTCCTCTTTCTGAACAAAGTGCTATAGTTACATCATTTCCTATAACCTCATAACAAGCTTCTCCAACTACTTCTGGAATAACTGGATTGACTTTACCTGGCATGATAGAACTACCTGGTTGCATTTGAGGTAAATTAACTTCGCCTAAACCACATCTTGGGCCTGAATTCATTAATCTTATATCATTAGCAATTTTAGAAAGTCTAACCGCAGCAGTTTTTAAAGCTCCGCTTACATGGACAAAATCAGCTGTATCTTGAGTCGCCGCTATAAAATCTTCTGCTGGTCTAAAAGTGGAACCTGTTATATCACTTAAATATTTTTCAACTAAATCTTTATAATCAGGATGACAACAAATTCCTGTGCCGATCGCTGTTGCTCCTAAATTTAAATAAGTCATTGATTCTCTTGCTTTGGTAATTTTTTCTATATCGCTTTTTAAATAGCTTGCAAAAGCATTAAAAGTATTTCCTAAGGTTGTAGGAACAGCATCTTCAAGCTCTGTTCTACCGATTTTTAATATATCTTTCCATTCTTTTGCTTTAATTTCTAATTCATTTTTTAATACTTCCATAGCCTTAAGCAAATCACCCATTTTAGCATGAACTGCAACTTTAATAGAACTTGGATAAGCATCATTAGTTGATTGGCCAAAATTTGTATTGTCATTTGGATGAAGGTATTGATATTCCCCTTTTTTATGTCCCATCATTTCAAGGGCGACATTAGTAATCACTTCATTAGCATTCATATTTGTGCTTGTTCCAGCACCACCTTGAACCATATCCACTACAAATTGATCCAAAAATTCACCATTTATAATTCTATCACAAGCTTTAACTATATAATCAGCTCTATCGGCTGGAACCATTCCTAAATCTTTATTAGCTAATGCTGCTGCTTTTTTAACTTGCGCAAAAGCTTTTACAAAAAATGGATATTCTTTTAAAACCCTACCACTCATTTTAAAATTTTCTAAAGCTCTATAAGTTTGCACTCCATAATACACGTCATCAGGAATTTCTAATTCCCCTATAAAATCGTGTTCTTTTCTTGTTCCCATTATAAACCTTTCGTATAGTTTGTATTTTTAATGTAAACACTAAAAATCTACATAGATAAGTATATTCTTGTTTTAGTTAATATTTAGTTAATATTATTAACATTTATTCAAGTAAAACTAAATAAAAAGATTAAAAATATATCTATAAATAAATTTGTTATAATTTCTTCAATATAAAACTTTGGATTATCATAAAATGGAAAAAATAGCTATTAATCTAGAAAATATTAAAATAAACGAGGATTGGAAAAATTTTTTAAAAGAAGAATTTTTAAAACCTTATTTTTTAGAAATTAAAAAAAAATACATTCACGCCTTAGAAAATAAAAAAACGATCTATCCGCCAGCAAATTTAACTTTTAATGCCTTCAATCTTACTCCTTTAAAAGATTTAAAAGTGATCATTTTGGGGCAAGATCCTTACCATCAAGAAGGTCAAGCAATGGGACTTAGTTTTTCAGTTCCCAAAGGGATTAAAATTCCCCCAAGCCTAGCTAATATCTATAAAGAGCTTTATAATGATTTAAAAATTCAACCTGTAAAAGATGGGGATTTGAGTTTTTGGGCAAAACAAGGGGTTTTGCTTTTAAATTCTATTCTTAGTGTTGAAGCTGGAAAACCTGCGAGTCATAGCACTTGGGGTTGGCAAGAATTTAGCGATGCTATCATATCTAAACTCAGTATAGAAAAAACAGGACTTATTTTTATACTTTGGGGGAATTTTGCAAAATCTAAAAAAAATCTTATTGATACAAAAAAACATTTTATATTAGAAGCTGCTCACCCTAGTCCATTAGCTAGAACAGGCTTTTTAGGATGTAAACATTTTTCAAAAGTCAATGAAATTTTAAAAAGCTTAGGAAAAGATATTATAAATTGGGATTTGAAATAATTTTTCTAAAAAGCTGAATTTAATCAGCTTTTTAGATTGCAATATTTTTAAAAGATTCATTAGCTATATCGGTTTATTTTTAAATTAATTTAGTTTTTTGATAAAAAATAAAAAATTAATTTAAATTTAAATTTTATATTTAATAAAAAGCAATACTGATAACTACAATAATATAAAAGATTAAAAAATATTTTTAAATATAAAAATTATTTCATTATGTTTATATTTTATTAAAAATAAAAAAATCAATATGTTACAAAAATACACAAAATTTTAAAGAACTCATAAACTTTAACACCCTATTTCATTTCTTAAAATCTATTTTTTAAAAATTTGATACAATGGCCAAAGATGTCAAAAAATTTAAGGAGAAAATATCTAATGTGGCAACAAATTTATGACCCAATGAATAATATTTGGCTAAGTGCTTTAATAGCATTTTTACCGATTCTTTGTTTTTTAGCTTGTCTGGTTTTTTTTAAACTTAAGGGTTTTCAAGCTGGATTTTTAACCGTTATTACAGCATCTTTGGTGGCTTTATTTGCATATAAAATGCCTTGGAATTTAGTTGGAGCAAGTTTTATTCAAGGCTTTATTAATGGTATGTGGCCTATCGCTTGGATTATCATTGCAGCGATTTTTCTTTACAAACTTTCGATTAAATCAGGTTCTTTTGAAGTTATCAAAAAAAGCGTTATGAGTATCACTCCAGATCATAGAATGCAAGTGATTTTGATCGGTTTTTGTTTTGGATCATTTTTGGAAGGTGCGATAGGATTTGGTGGACCAATTGCTATTACCGCAGCTCTTTTGGTTGGACTTGGTTTTAAGCCATTGCAAGCAGCAGGGCTTTGTTTGATTGCAAATACCGCACCTGTAGCTTTTGGAGCAGTTGGAATTCCTGTTATTGCAATGTGTGATTTGGTTAAAATTGAAAGTCAATCTGTTTCAGCTATGATAGGTAGAATGCTTATTCCTCTTAGTTTTATTGTGCCTTTTTTTGTTGTATTTTTAATGAATGGTTTCAAAGGCGTTAAAGAAACTTTTCCTGCAGTTTTTGTTGCAGCAGCAAGCTTTACCCTTACTCAATATCTTAGTTCTAACTATTTAGGCGCAGAACTTCCGAGCATTATTTCTGCTGTTGCTTCTTTGGCTATTACAACTTTATTTTTAAAATTTTGGAAAATAAAAAATATTTACCGCGTTGATGGAGAAACTAATTTTCAAACCAATGATAATCTTAGTCTTTCTTCAGTATTGAAAGCTTGGGCTCCATTTATCTTGCTTATAGTTTGTATAATTTTTTGGACTCAACCTTGGTTTAAAAATCTTTTTGGAAAAGATGGAATTTTTGCCTTTACTAGCATCACTATTGCATTTAACAATATCACTCAAGGAATACTTAGTCCTTCTATTGTGGATGCAAGTGTTCTTAAGCCAGTTAGCTTAAATTTGGGCATAGATTTTATCAATGGAAAAACTGTAGCTCAAGCAGGAACTGCTATTTTGTTTGCAGCGTTTTTGACTATTTTTATTTTAAAAATCAAAGCAAGCGATGCCGCTGAGTGTTTTGGAGCAACTTTAAAAGAAATGGCTATTCCTTGTCTTACTATAGGTCTTGTAGTGGCTTTTGCTTTTATTTCTAAAAATAGCGGTATGAGTGCGACTTTGGGTCTTGCATTTGCACACACAGGCGATATATTCTCTTTCTTCTCTCCTGCTATAGGTTGGATAGGAGTATTTTTAACTGGATCTGATACAAGTGCTAATTTACTTTTTGGAACTTTACAACAAGCAACCGCTCAAAAGCTTGGAGTTAATGAAGTTTTATTTTTAGCAGCAAATTCTGTAGGTGGAGTTGTTGGAAAAATGATCAGTCCTCAAAGTATAGCAGTTGCTTGTGCAGCCGTTGGACTAGTAGGAAGAGAATCTGAACTTTTCAAATTTACTCTTAAATATTCTATAGCTTTTATTATTTTAGTGGGAATTTGGACTTGTTTTATCGCTTTCTTCTTACAAGGTATTATTCCTAGTGTTGTTTTAAAATAGTAATTATTGAAAGGTAAATTTAATGAAAAAAGTATATTTTTATGCAACTTGCTTAGGCACAGCAGCTATGCAAGATACAATTTTAAATGCTTTAAAACTTTTACGTTTAGAAGGAGTTGAAGTTATATTCAAGAAAAAACAAACTTGCTGCTCTCAACCTTCTTTTAATTCGGGTTATTTTAAAGAGAGTAAAGAGATTGCAATGTATAATGTAAATCTCTTTGATGAACCTTATCCTATCGTTGTACCGAGTGGATCTTGTGCTGGAGTAATGGCTCATGATTATTTAGAGCTTTTTAAAAATGATCCCCAATTTGAAAAAGTAAAAAATTTTAGTCAAAGAGTAATAGAACTTTCTCAATATCTTGATGAAGTTTTAAATGTAAATTATGAAGACAAAGGCGAGCCTGTAAAAATAACTTGGCATTCAAATTGTCATGCCTTAAGAGTTCAAAAAAGTATAGATGCAAATAAAAACTTAATCAAAAGACTTAAAAATGTTGAACTTGTACCTTTAACTTATGAAGAAGAATGCTGTGGATTTGGTGGGACTTTTTGTGTAAAAGAGCCTGAAATTTCAAACGCTATGGCACAAAGCAAAATTAAAGATATCCAAAATACAGGAGTAAAATATTTAGTCAGTGCCGATGGAGGCTGTTTGCTTAATTTGGGAGGCACCATAAAAAAAATGGGGCTTGATATCAAACCTATCCATTTGTATGACTTTTTAATCAAACGCTTACAAGGAGAAAGACTATGAATGCTAAAATGCCTCATGAGCAAATCGTTCATATAAAACTAAACGATAAACAAATGCAAGAAAACCTTGTTAATGCTATGCATACTTTGCAAACCAATCGTTTTAAAGTGATTGATGCTAAATTTAATGATTGGCAGGGCTTAAGATCTAAAGCCAAACAAGCTAAAAATAATGCTTTAATGAGTTTAAAAGATCGCTTATTAGAATTTGAAAAAAATGCCACAGCTAATGGAATGATCGTGCATTGGGCAGATACAAAAGAGGATGCTTGTGAAATTATTTATCAACTCATGATAGAAAAAAATATCTCTAAAGTTCTAAAAGGCAAATCAATGGCCAGTGAAGAGATAGGCTTAAATCACTATTTAGAAAGCAAAGGAATGAAAGCCATTGAAACTGATTTAGGTGAACTTATTTTACAATTAAACGATGAAGCACCTGTGCATATCGTAGTTCCAGCCATCCATAGAAATCGTTATGAAATAGGAAAAATCTTTAAAGAAAAATTAAACTCTGAATTAGAAAGCGAACCAGAAAAACTTAATGCCATAGCAAGAAAACATTTAAGGGATGAATTTGAAGGTTTAAAATTGGGTTTAAGCGGAGTTAATTTTGCCATGTCCAAAGAAGGAGCTTTTTGGCTTATAGAAAATGAAGGTAATGGCAGGATGTGTACCACAGCTCCTGATATCCATATAGCACTTTGCGGTATAGAAAAAGTTATGGAAACTTTTGAAGATGCGGCTACAATGGTATCTTTGCTTACTCCTTCTGCTACGGGACAATTTATACCAACTTACAATAACATTATCACAGGGCCAAGAAAAAATGGAGAATTAGACGGTCCTAAAGAAGTGCATGTGGTATTATTTAATAACAACCGCACTAATATGCTTGCTAATGAAGATTATTACGAGGCTTTAAGGTGTATAAGATGTGGCGCTTGTATGAATTTCTGTCCTGTTTATGATCAAATAGGCGGACACACTTATCAAACAACCTATCCAGGGCCTATAGGAGAAGTTATTAGTCCAAATATTTTTGGTATAGATCATACGGGAGATATTTTAACTTTTTGCTCACTTTGCGGACGTTGTTCAGAGGTTTGTCCTGTTAAAATTCCTTTAGCTGATCTTATTAGAAAATTAAGACGCGATAAAGTAGGACAAGGAGATAATCCACCTATAGGTGCGAATTTAGTTCATCACAATGCCATGGAAGCTTTTGCTTTTGCAAAATTTAAAAGCTTAGCTACTAGTGGAAATTTGTGGAGATTTTCTTTTTCAAAGGCTCATTATTTTAATTCTTTACTGCATAAATTTAAAGATTCTTTGCCAGTAATTAAAAATTGGAGCGCTTTTAAAGAATTACCAGAAATTAAAAAAGATCTATACAAAGAAGTAGAAAAACTTCAAGGAGTTATTTATGAATAAAATTGCAGAAATTTCCTCAAAAAGCAAAGCAAATATTTTAAAAAAGCTAGAAAATTACTATCATGAAACAGAATTTTCTCGTACTCCAAGCATTGATCCTGTAGAACATATTCGTACCACAGATGACATGCTTAGCGAATTAAAGCAAAAAATGAGCGATAATAGATATATCGTTGAAGAAAGCACTCAAGATAAACTTGAAGAAAAAATCAATGAAATTGCTTCAAGTTATGGCTATACAAAACTGATCTATCCACAAAATTTGAATTTGAATTTGGAAAAGATCAATGCCGAAGAAAAAGTTTGCTTTGATAAAAACATAGAAGATTTAAGATCCGAAGTTTTTCATAGCGACTTTTCTATTATCCATGCAAGAGTTGGAGTTAGCTCTCATGGTGTTGCTTTAGTGCTTTCATCAAAAGAGCAACCTAGAATGCTTTCTTTGGCTCCAAAACTTTGTATTGTTTTGCTTAAAAAAGAAAATATAGTTAAAAGTCTTAGCGAAGCTTTGAATTTAACTAAAAAAGAGCATGAGAATTTACCAAGTAATATCTTATTTATCGCAGGACCTTCAAGAACAGCTGATATTGAACTTATCACTGTTTTTGGTGTTCATGGGCCACAACAAGCGCATATTATTTTATACTGATTTTTATTCTAGATAATTTTATCTAGAATAAAAAATTAAACTACAAAATTAAAAATTTATTCTCACTGTTATAAATTTCGCATATTGATCTAATTAATAGTATTTTAATCCTAAATTAAATAATTTTTTGATAAATTACAAAAAAATAATTAAGGCTATATTTATAAATTATTGTTTTAAGGAAAATTATTAATGTTAGTTTACATAAATAAATACGATAAATTAATTTATCATCAAGATATAAATGATGAAAATTGCTTCATTGTTTCTATAAAAAATATCAATAATTTTTTTCACTCAAGACTTGTTTATACGGATTTTAAATTTTTCATTGATAGCCATTTAACTTTAAATCAATTTATTGAAAATAGTTCAGATGATCGCGGTATATATTTTAAATACTTTTTTTCAGATCACTTTCATTTCAACACAACACAAAACCAATTTAACTCAGATATCATTCATATCATGAAAAAAATTTTTGAACTCATTGCAAGTGAAGAAAACAAAACTACGCAAAATATTAAAATATTGTTTCGAAAAATTTAAATCTCTTCAATCTTACCTATTTAAGTATTTATAGATAATTTAATTTATCTATAATATTTTTATTTATTGAAATCATAAAATAATTTAATAATATCAATTATTTTTTATTATAATATCAATTATTTTTAATAATAAATATTTTATAAGGAAAATTTATGCTTAATCAAATTTATTATTATTACTTTAATTCTCATTATGAAAAATGTCTAGAAATAAGTGAAAAATATCTTGATAACACTGATGCTTTAACATATGCTACACTATGTTCTTTTAAGCTATCTATAAATGATAAAGCCTTATATTATACTAAACAACTTTTTATAAAAAATCCAACCAGTTTTAATGGTCTTTTACTTGCAAAGGCTTATATATTAAATTCCAAATTTCAAGAAGCGCTTGATCTACTTCAAAAGCTTGAAGCAAAAAATGATACCTTACATGATGAAATCAATTTAGAATTAGCCTTACTCTTTCAAATGATAGGCAAATTAGAAGAAACAGAAAAAATCTTTCAAAATTTACTCAAAAAAGATCCTTATAATTTAAATTTATGGAAAAGTTATGCTGAAATCTACTTTAAAAAAGATTTCAATAAAGCCCTTAAAGCCCATGAGGAACTCTACGCCTTTTGCATACAAACTAATGAAAAAATCAAGCAAGGATTATTAGTAGAAAAAACACATTCTAATGCGTCAAATTTTCAAGATCGTTTGCAAAATAAAACAAAAGAAAATATAACAATCGCAAAAATTGAAGAATTTTTAAATACCCAAATTTTACCCCAAAAAGCATATTTACTTTTTAAACTTTTTAAAATAGAACAATCTTTAGCCCTGTTTCAATCCTTACAAGAATTTAATCAACATAGCGCTCAATTTTGGCAAAACTATGCCAAGGTTTTAGAATTTAGCTCCAATTATCAAAATGCTTATCATGCGTATCAAAAAGCTTTGAGTTTGCACTCGCATGCAACTTATAAATTTGATTTGGCCTATCTTTTAATGCGTATGGGCGTAGAGGATAATTTCGAAGAAGGAAAAAAATTTTATGAAAGCCGACTTTTTTATGCCCATAATGAAACTTTTTCAGCCTACCACTACAATAAAACAATGCAAGCTTTCAATAAAGACGGCATAGAAGCATTTAAAAATAAAGAAATTCTTGTGTTCTGTGAGCAAGGATATGGGGATACCATCATGTATTCTAGATGTTTAGAAAAAATTTGCCAAATCACTTCTAATGTACTTTTTGCGCCTCAAAGTGCTATGTATGAAATGTTTAAAAGTCAAATCAAAATTTTAAATCAATCCGAAAAGAGTTTTAAAAATTTAAAAGTATTAAAAAGTTTGCCAAAAAATTTTGATTATGCTATGCCAATTTGTTCTTTACCTTTTTTTATGGATATCAAATTAACAGAACTTTCCCAACTAAAAACCCCAATAAAAGCGTATCATAGGGCACAAGATAAAATCAAAAAAATAGGAATTTTTTGGTTTACCCCAAATGCTATAGATTCTGAAACAACAAGGAATTTTAAGTTAGAATTTTTACTTGATGCCTTAAAAGATACACCATATGAGCTTATTTCTTTCCAAATGCAAGGTGATTATAAATTGCCAGATAAAATAGAAAATAGAGCCACAAAAATAAAAAATTGGAATGATACTTTAAATAATTTAAGCAATATTGATTGCATGATCACTATAGATAGTGCTATAGCACATCTTAGTTTAGCCCTTGAAATTCCAACAATAGTTCTTTTAAAACCAAGATTTGATTGGCGTTGGGGAAAATTTGAACAACCAAAAAGCTTTTTTTGGCCAAAAGCAAAAATTTTAGTCGTTAAAGATGAGAAAAATGCCAAAGCAGAGCTTAATAAACTCATAAAAACCATTTAAGGAGTATATCATCGAAAAAGTTAAATATTTTATTTTAGATAAAGAGTATTACTCTTATCCTATATTAAGTCAAGAAATTATTTGTCCTTATTGCAATCAGTCCTTTTGCGTAGAATACGCTTCAAATTTAGAGCAAATGCAAAAAGAATGTCCTTTTTTCAAAAATAAAATGAAAATTCATTTAAATAAACAATAATTATCTTGCGTCAAAAAAACTGCTTTTATAGATCAGTTGAGTAAAACTTTGACTTATTAAACTTGAAGTTTTATTCTCTAAACGATTAAATAATTTATCGATTTTATCCTCTTCTTTCCAAATAGGCATTTGAACCTTGCTAAGTTTTTCAAGCTCTTTTTTAGCATTTTCATAATTACTGACATCATCAATTAAACCGAGTTCCTTAGCTTTTTGTGCTAAAAATACCCTCGCATTAGCCCAAGTATCTTTTTGAGCTTTATCTAAATTTCTTTCCTTCGAAACAAAATTAACAAATAAATCATAACTTTGATTGATTAAATCTTGTAAATATTGCTTTTCCTCACCACTCCAAGCCCTTGTAAAAGTCCCTGCACTTTTAAATTCCCCAGCTTGTATGGTTTGTTCTTTAATGCCTAATTTATTAGCCAACTCACTAATATCAGCCCCTTGCATAATCACTCCAATCGATCCAATAAAACTTGCAGGATTAGCCAAAATTTTATTAGCTCCTACCCCTGCTAAATAACTCCCGCTTGCCATAGTGCCACTTGCATACACCACCACAGGTTTTTTAGCTCTTAAATCTTTTATAGATAAAGCAAGTTCCATACTTGGAGCAAAAGCACCTCCTGGAGAATCGATCACAAAAAGAACCCCTTTAATTTGATCATCATTTTTAGCGTTGATGATTTTTTCTAACACAGAAGAACTATCAAAAATTTCACCCTTTAAATCAATACGTTCTAAATTAGCAAAATGCGAATTTGAACCTTGACTCGAAGCAAAAATCCAAATCACAATTAATAATAAAACAAAAGTTTTAAAATAAGTATTGATAAATTTAATACCATTTCCTAGAGTTTTAAAAAACGATTTTATAAATTGCATTCTCTTCCTTTTATAAAAAATTTTTCCACTTCTTTAGCATTTAAAATAAATTGCAAAGGCGCTTGTTTTTTTTCACATTCTCCAAGATTAAAAACACTAAAATCCGCATTTTTTCCAATTTTTAACTCTCCTGCGTTTAAATTTAAAGCTTTTGAAGGATATAACGTTGCCATTTGCAAAAGTTTAGAAGCTAATTTTAGTAAATCTTCCCCTTGATGAATTAATAAATTCGCACGCATTTCATCAAGTAAGGATAAAGAGATGTTAGAACTAAGTCCATCGGTTCCAAGATGAACATTTAAACCACTCTTTAAAGCTTTTTTTAAATCAAATCTTTTTTGGCTTAAAAGACGATTTGAAAAAGCACAATGAGTTATAGAATGATAAGTTTTATCCAGCCATTCATATTCTTTTAAATAAACACAGTGTGCAAAAAGAGTTTTTACATTTTCAAAAAGCTTTACATAATCTTTTGGCGCATAAAATGGCTTAGGATTAGCTATAAAATTTTCCAACCATTTTTTAAATCCACCTTGTGCTTTTCTTAGCCAATTATTTTCAGCCCTACTTTCTAAAAAATGAGTGCTTACTAACAAATCATATTTTCTTGCTAAATCAAGCGCAAAATGAGCAAGTTTTGGATGAGTGGAATAAGCAGAATGCACAGAAATTGCAGGAATAAAAAATTCGCTTTTATGTTTTAAAGAATTTTCAAATCTTTTTAAAAATTCAACTTTTTTTTCTTCAATTTGATCTTCATTTGTGCCTAAAATTTCATTAAAATAAACAACGCGTATGCCCTTTTCGCTTGCTTTTAAACAAGCATTAAAATCACTCCCGAAGCTTGAAATTTCACCTATAGTTCCCACTCCGCTTTTTTGCATTTTTCTTATATTTTCAAAAATCAATTCTTCTTTAGCCTTAGCGCTTAAAAAAGAGCGTGATTTAATCACACTTTTAAGCCAAGTCAAAAACTCTCCAAAATGCAAAGTTGTAGAATTAGCACTAAATTCTAAGTGCGTATGAGGATTAATAAAAGCTGGAAGAATAATGGAATTTTGATCCGTTTTTATCCATTGGGCCTTAGGATATTTTTTTAACAAATGCTCAAGTTCTCCAAATTCTAAGATTTTATCCTCAAAAACAAAGGCTTGATTTTCTAAAATAGTAAAATTTTCATCACATAAAAAAAGATATTTTGCACCAATAATATACACGAATTTTTCCTTAAATAAAATCATGATTGTAGCAAAAATTTATTTTAAAATGTTATAATAGAAAGTTAAAAATAATTTTTAAGGTGAATTTTATGAAAATAATGGTCATTCAAGGTCCAAATATCAACATGCTAGGAATAAGAGAGATCAATATTTATGGCGCAATGAAAATGGATGATATCCACGAACAAATGAAAATTGCAGCATCTCAAAATAATGTTGAACTTGACTTTTTTCAAAGTAATTTTGAAGGAGAAATTGTAGATAAAATTCAAGAGTGTTTGGGCACCAAAGATGGGATTATTATCAATGCTGGAGCTTACACTCACACTTCTGTAGCGATTCGAGATGCCATAGCAGCAGTAGCTTTACCAACTGTAGAAGTTCATATTTCTAACACTTATCGCAGAGAAGAATTTCGTCAAAAAAGTTTAATCGCTCCAGTTTGCTCTGGATCGATTATAGGTTTTGGTCCTTTTGGATATCATTTAGCCCTTATGGGTGTGATCCAAATTTGCGATCAAATTAACAATTTACGCAGTATGCAAGCACAAGCACAGGTTCAAAATTAAACCATAATGCTAAAAATAAAAGGAGCGAGACGACTAGAAAAAAGTCGTTTTTTTCCTTATTTTAGCCGAGATAAAAAGGAGTTTAAGTATTTTGCTATTTTGGGCTTAGGGAGTAATATAGAGCCTGAAAAAAAACGTTTTGATGCCTTATTTAGAAAATTCATGGATGATAAAAGAATAAAAGTTTTAGAAACTTCACCTTATCTCATCAATGAAGCTTTTGGATTTAAAGCACAAAAAGATTTTACCAATGCTATTATGCTAGTGCAAACAAATTTACACGCAAGAGCTTTTTTGAAAGTTTTACTTTTTTACGAGTTGAAATTCAAACGCAAAAGAACTTTCAAAAACGCTCCTAGAACGCTTGATTTGGATCTTTTGTATTTTTCTAGAAAAGTCAAGTGTGATGCGTGGTGTAAGGTGCCTCATCCAGGGGCTAAAGAAAGAATAAGCGTAATTTTACCTTTGGGCTTGATAAAAGGATTATAAATGGGACAACTTATCCATACCTTTACCGTTGAAGATACAGAGCAAATCATACCTAAAGTCAAAGAAGACTATGGCGATAAGGCACTCATCATCACCAATAAACAAATTCGCCCAAAAACCCTTAATCGTGGTGCGCTCTATGAAGTGATGGTTGCTATCGAAGAGGCTGATTATCATGAACATCTTAAAAAAATGGGAAAAAGCTTACCACCTAAAAAACCTATTCAAAAAAATATTCCAAATCCTAATATTGTAGAAAAACCAAAGGCTAAAACCACAAATGTAAGTGAAGATGAAGATGTTATTCTTGATTTTTCAAACGCAAAAGCCAGTTTGAATTTAGGTGCTTCTAGGGTTGAAAATAAAAATTATCAAAACTTTCCACCTAGCAAGATAAATCCTAGCACATCAATGGATTTTAGTGATTTTAAGGAACGCTTGAGTGAGGTTAGCAGTGAAATTTCTAAAGTAACTAATACACCTTTAGAAGATTGCACACCTCAACCAAATTATAATAAAAAAATAGAACATGTTGAAAAACAAATCAATAAACTCAATGATAAAATTGATCTTTTAGCTGATATGATGTGGGATGAAAAAGCTGAAGCACGCAACAATCTCATCATTCCTCCAGAATTTGCAACCATTTATAAACAAGCCAAAGAAAGCGGAATGCTTGAAAAACATTTAGAAGCCATCATGAAAGCAACCATTGAAAATATGCCAGCTTCCATGAAAACTAATAAAGAAGCGGTGCAAAGATATTTTTATTCTCTTTTGAGAAATATTTTACCTTGTCGCGTTGAAAGCGATATTAAAAAGCAAAAAATTATGATGCTAGTTGGTCCAACAGGAGTAGGAAAAACCACTACTTTAGCAAAACTA
Organism: Campylobacter sp. 2457A; assembly: GCF_020135895.1. Lineage (NCBI taxonomy): Bacteria > Pseudomonadati > Campylobacterota > Epsilonproteobacteria > Campylobacterales > Campylobacteraceae > Campylobacter > Campylobacter sp. 2457A. The sequence continues at coordinate 53,656 of NZ_JACHTO010000006.1, forward strand.
GCTTTTAGATACGCTTATGGCGATAAACGTTATAAAACGGGTATTATCACGCTTGATACTTACAGAATTGGTGCAGTAGAACAGCTTTTTCAATACGCTAAAATGATGAAACTTCCTATCATCGATAGTATAGAGCCAAAGGATCTTGATGAAGCGATTAAAAGCTTAAATAATTGTGAAATTATCCTAGTTGATACCATAGGAAATTCACAATACGATCAAACCAAACTTGCCAAAACAAAAGAATTTTTAATGCATTCTAATGCTGAAATTGATGTTAATTTAGTGATTTCGGCAAATACAAAACATGAAGATTTGATGGAAATTTACAAAAACTTCTCATTTTTAAATATAGACACTCTTATTATCACCAAATTTGATGAAACCAAAGTGTTTGGAAATATATTTTCTCTTATTTATGAAACTAATATACCTCTTAGCTTTTTTTCAACCGGACAAGAAGTTCCAGATGATATAGAAGTAGCAAACAGTGACTTTTTAGTTCGTTGCATCCTAGAAGGTTTTAACAAAGGAAAAAACAATGGATAATCAAGCCAATAAACTTCGTACTTTAATGAATCAAAATGGCAGCAAAAAATCACAAAACACTCATTTTATTGCTATTACAAGTGGCAAAGGTGGCGTAGGTAAAAGTACCATCAGTGCAAATTTAGCCAATGTTTTAGCAAAAAATGGCTATAAGGTAGGATTATTTGATGCTGATATTGGCTTAGCAAATTTGGATGTGATTTTAAATGTTCGCATTCATAAAAATCTTTTACATGTTTTACGTGGAGAATGTTCTTTAGAAGATATACTTATCGAAGTAAAGCCTAATTTATGGCTTATACCGGGTGAAAGCGGGGATGAAATTTTAAAATATAATGATAAAAATATTTATGAAAGATTTTTAAATCAAGCAAGCATCTTAGATGAACTTGATTTTCTCATTATAGATACAGGAGCAGGAATTGGCGGCAATACCTTAAATTTTCTAGAAATGGCCGATGAAGTTATTGTCGTAACCGTTCCTGATCCTGCTGCAATCACAGATGCTTATGCCACCATTAAAACCACTTCAAAAACCAAAGAAAATTTACTCATGTTATTTAACGTGGTAAAAAATGAAAAAGAAGCCTTAAAAGTTTTTGAAAATATTAAAAAAGTCGCAGATGCCAATATTAAAAATCCTCTTAATCTAGAATTTTTAGGACACCTAAGCTCTTCAAAAGATATTAGCTCAAGCATAAAAAAACGCACCCTATTTACAGATGAAAATACTAACGCGAGTGATGAGTTAAAATCCCTAGCTTCTAAGCTTTTATATAGATTGGAACGAAAAATGCTTGATAATATTTCAAGTCGAAGTTTTTCAAATTTCTTTAGAAAAATTATCGAAAGATTTTAAATAAAGAAGAGATAATGAGACCAGAAAATTATGTAGCATTTTTTACGGTTTGTGGATTTTTTATAGGATTAGCTTTTAGCGTTGTAAGCATAAGCGATGCTTTTGATATTTTAATTTTTACTTGTTTGATTACTTTTATGTTTTATGTTTGCATTCATATTGCTATTATTTGTTTTATTGATATTAAAAAAATTAGTGGAAGAATTTTTAATAAAAACGAATATGAAAAAACAAGCAATAATATCATCAATGATCTTGTAATTCGCGAAAAGAAAATGGATATAATTTTAGAAAAATTAGAACAAGAGCGAGAAGAACTCAAGAAAAACGAATCAAAAGAAAGACGTAAGTATGCAAAAAAAGCCGCCTAAAGCTTATATTCAAACGATAAAAAATGAACAAGATCAATTAGTTTTATCCTACATGCCAGCACTTCGTGCAATGGCATTTCGTTTGAAAGAACGCTTACCTTCTAGCATTGATGTTAATGATCTTATTAGCGTCGGAGTGGAAGAAATGATTAAACTTTCTCGTCGCTACGATAAAGAGCAAAATGATAGCTTTTGGGGTTTTGCTAGAAAAAGAGTTAATGGTTCCATGCTTGATTTTTTACGCTCTTTAGATGTTATGAGTCGCAATAACCGAAAAATTATCAAAGATATCGATAATTTAATTGATGAGTATTTTAGAGAAAATGAAGAAGAACCCGATGATGAATATTTGGCAAAAAAACTTGATTTAGATATAGAAAAAATTAAAGAAGTGCGTACAGCACATGCTATCAGCTATACTTTACCCATAGATGAACAAATGGAACTTTATAATGAAGATGATACTTTAGAAAAACTAGAAAAAGAAGAATTTTTAGAAAAAATTCATGAAATTTTAGAAGATTTAAAAGAACGTGATCAACTCATCATTCAGCTTTATTATTATGAAGAATTAAGTCTTAAAGAAATCAGTGAAATTTTAGATATTAGTGAAAGTCGAATTTCTCAAATTCATAAAAAACTTCTTAAAAAACTTAGAGAAAGGCTTATTTAATGGCAGAAATACTCTCTCAAGAAGAAATTGATGCTTTACTTGAAGTCGTTGATGATACGGAAGCACCCTCAGCTTCAAATTCTAAAGAAGACAAAGAAGAAAGAAATATCGTTGTATATGATTTTAAACGTCCCAATAGGGTTTCAAAAGAACAACTAAGAACAATCAAAGGTATACATGATAAACTTGCAAGAAATTTAGCTTCTCAAATTTCATCCATGATGAGAAGTATTGTTGAAACAAAACTTCACTCTGTAGATCAAATGACTTATGGGGAATTTTTAATGTCCTTGCCAAGTCCTACAAGTTTTAACGTATTCTCCATTAAACCCTTAGATGGAAACTGTGTATTAGAAATCAATCCAAGTATTGCTTTTCCAATGATTGATAGACTTTTAGGAGGTCAAGGTGATAGTTATGAAGCTTCACGTGAGCTTACAGATATAGAGCTTAATTTGCTTGATTCTATTTTGCGTATTATCATGCAAAGACTTAAAGAAAGTTGGGCGGGAGTTACTGAAATTTACCCAAGTGTTGAAGCAAAAGAATCAAGCCCAAATGTTGTTCAAATCGTATCGCAAAATGAAATTGTAATCATGGTTGTTATGGAAATTATCATAGGAAATTCAAGCGGCATGGTTAATATCTGCTATCCCGTTGTGCATTTAGAAAGTATTTTAAGTCGTTTAGCAAATCGTGATATCATGATGGGTGAAACTTCAGCAAAAAAATCAAGAAATAAAGAGCTTAAAACCTTAATTGGACGTGCTGAAGTTGTTTATGAAGCTATTTTAGGTAAAACTTTAATCAGTGTTAATGAATTCCTAGAATTAAAACAAGGGGATATCTTAAAACTCGATAGAGAAGCTGATGATAAAGCTATAGTTAGTATTGATAAAAAAGATGTATTTTTAGCACAAATTGGTTTGCACCGTTTTAGGAAATCGATTAAAATTGTTGAACTTGTTCGCACTGATAAAGATGAAATTAAAGAAATTCTAGAAAAATACGAAGAAGAACGTAAAGCAAAAGCTAACGCTTATGATGAGTCTGAAGATATGGAGGATGAAGAAATATGATTAATGATTTTTTGAAATTATTTACCAATGAATGTATAAGCACTATAGAAGGATTAACAGGAAAAAGTGCAGAATTTAGCGAATATAAAGAATTTGACGTTTCATCTCAAGACACACTCAAACCCCCTTTGGTTTTTGCTATTTTTAAAGTAAACGATAATGCAAAAATAGGAATTTTAGCCGGTTCTGTTCTTATGAGTGCCATCGGAGAATGGATGATGGGTGAAGAAGAAATTTCAAAAAATGATCAATTGGGTCCTGATGAAATGGATGCTGCTAAAGAAGCCATACAAAATATCATCTCGGCTTTTTCAACCACCTTAGGCGCCCAAAAAGAAATCCCAAATATGGATTTTAGTATTTCTTCTTGTGATTTTGTATCTGATAGTGTTGATTTTAAAGACTTTGTGAAACTTTATTTTTTCGATGTAAAAATAGAAAATCTAGAAGAGCAAATTTCTTTAGTTGTGGATCAAAATTTACACAATATTTTAAGCGGAAAAACTGAAGAAGCGAATTCTCAAAATACCACTCAAACTGGCGATGAAAAACACTTTAATATTAGCGAAGAACTTAAAAATATAAATTTAATTATGGATGTTCGTTTGCCAGTTCGCGTTCGCATAGGCAATAAAAAAATGCTTTTAAAAGATGTTTTAACGATGGATATTGGTTCTGTTGTTGAGCTTAATCAACTCGCTAATGATCCGCTTGAAATTTTAATTGGAGAAAAAAGAGTCGCCTATGGGGAAGTAGTGATTGTGGATGGAAATTTTGGAGTGCAAATTACAGAAATAGGCTCCAAAAAAGAAAGATTAGAGCAATTAAGATAAATTTTATAATTTATCTTAATTTTATAAATTTCAAATACTCTAATAAATTTCTTAAAGCATCTAAGAATTTAATTTATTTCATTTAATGTTAATCTTTTCCAATATTTGACTTTTTTGTTACTTTTTACAAATTTACCATCAATAAAATAGTAAATATATATATCATCTTTTGAGCCTTTATAAATCAGAGGAAATTCAGTTTTATCAAAGTAAAATCCAGCGCCTTCATCACCACCTAGACTATAAATATCTAAATAAATATACGTTTTATCATAGGGATAAATTTGAAAAGTTAATGGAATTCTTTCTTTTCCGCATTGATAATAACTTTCTACACTAAAAGAACTCCATAAAATTTCAAAATCTTCATCACTGACACCTAAATATTTTTTAACCTTATCAATAAAAGTTTTAAATTCATCGTGATACGCATATACATTTAATGTTTTATTAAAATATTTACAGCCATTGGAGAGTATTGTGGGATATTTTTCATCAATTAAATAAGGGTGTGTTTTATCATATTTTCTAGAAAATTCTTCCATTTCGGAGGTTACTATATGACTTTCTTTAATTTTTTTTATATCTTTTTCAGTATAAATTGTTCTTAAAAATTTTTCTTTTTCATCATCTTCTTGTTTAAAATAATTTTCACGATACTCTTCTCTTTCTTTTTCCCTTTTCAACATCTCATCTAAAAGTTGTTTGTTAAAAACATAAACACCTTCGTATTTCTCACCCAGTTTAAACCTTTGATCTTCCTTTGTCCAATCTATCCTAGGAACAGCACAAGCATTCATAAAAATCAAAACAAACAATGCAAGAATACCAGCAATACAAGTTTTCATCATATCTCTTTCTTTGGTTTTTAATTTGATTTTACCAAAATATTTATAAATATTAATAAATTTTTTCTTTTAATATAAATAAAGAACTTATTATCAATTTTTAGTTAGAATGAATTTTATTTTTAAAGGTTATCAAATGGATAAAAAAATAAGCCAAGATTTAGAAAAATTTGCTAATATACCAGACCTTAAAAAAACCGTAACTTTTTTTGGATCTGCAAGATTAGAGAAAGATGATTTTTACTGCCAACAAGCAAAAATTCTTGCAAAAAAATGCGTTGAAAATGATTTTTGCGTGATCAGTGGCGGTGGCGGTGGCATTATGCGAGCAGCCAACGAAGGTGCTTTTAGTGCCAATGCAAATTCTATAAAATCTATAGGTTTTAACATACTTTTGCCCCATGAGCAAAGATTAAATGATTTTATAGAATACAGTATTACTTTTGAGAGCTTAGCCATACGCAAAATGGCTCTTATTGAAAAGAGTCTCGCTTTTGTGATTTTCCCAGGCGGCTTTGGAACACTTGATGAACTTTGCGAAGTTCTTGTACTCAAGCAACTTGAATTCAAAAAAAATGTTCCTATTTTTCTGTTTGGGAGTGAATTTTGGCGAGGCTTTGATGAGTTTGTCAGAAATTCTTTACTCAAACAAGGAGTGATTTCACAAGGAGATGAGTTAAAGTATAAAATCACTGACGACTTAGATTTGATAATTAACACTTTAAAGGAACTTTAATGAAAATTCTAGTCGCAATGAGCGGGGGAGTTGATAGCACAGTCACAGCTTACAAATTAAAAAATGCAGGGCATGAAGTCATAGGTTGTTATATGAAACTTCATGGTAAGCCTAATTACCACGAAGAAAATATCAAAAAAGTAGAAAAAGTAGCTAATTTTTTACAAATTCCTTATCATATTTTAGATTTGCAAGAGGATTTTAAAGATAAGGTTTATATGCCTTTTGTTAATACCTATAAAGAAGGTAAAACTCCAAATCCTTGCGCTTTATGCAATCGTTTTATTAAACTTGGAAAACTTCTTGAATTTGCAAAAAGTTTAGGTTGTGAAAAATTAGCCACAGGTCATTATGCAAGACTTGAAAATGGTCTCATCCGTACAGCAGTTGATGAAAGTAAGGATCAAAGTTATTTTCTAGCAAGTGCTGATAAAGAAGCTTTAAAATATCTTATTTTTCCACTAGGAGAAATGAAAAAAGAAGATGTCAAAGCTTTTGCCTCTTCGATTGAAGTTTTAAAATCTTTTGCCACGCAAAAAGAAAGTTCTGAAATTTGCTTTGTAGAAAACACTTATGTTCAAGTTTTAGATCAGTTTATGGATACAAAAATTCCAGGTGAAGTGCTAGACAGTAGCGGAAAAGTTGTAGGCAAACATGAAGGTTATATGCACTACACTATAGGAAAAAGACGAGGTTTTGAAGTCAAAGGAGCGCATGAGCCTCATTTTGTTTTAAAAATCAATCCTCAAAAAAATCAAATTGTCGTGGGTAAAAAAGAAGAATTAAAAATCGATGAATTTGAATTAAAAAATATCAATTTATTTATAGAAGCAAAAAATCTAAATTGTGAGGTAAAAATTCGCTATAGATCCAAATCCACGCCTTGTGAAGTTAAAATTTTTGAAGACAATAGCGCAAAAATCACACTCAAAGAAAGCGTTTATGGTATAGCAAGCGGACAAATGGCTGTATTTTATGATGGGGATAAAGTTATCGCTAGTGGTTTTATAGAATAGCTTTAAAACCCTTTCTCAGATGGCTGCGGCACACACTATAATCAAGTGCTCTGCTGTGTTCCCACCCTGAAGCGGTGCTTAAAAATAGCATTGCACAGGTCTAAGAAAAGGCGGATGTTATTTTAACATAATACCCTTAAAAAGCCTTGATATTTGAAAAATTTCTCATTTTTATCATTAATAGAAACATTTTTATCTTAGTTAAAAAATTTTTATTAAAATCATAAAAAAAATTAATTTGATAATTTCAATTATATTTTATTATAATTACAATTATTTTTAATTATAATTTTAATTATTTTTAAAAATAAGTCCTTTTTAGAAAATAATTTGAAGCTAAACTAGACTCCTTTTTAGAAAATCGATCTTTCACTCTTTTAGCTACTGATTATTTTAATTTCCAATTCAATTTTAATCGCAATATTGCTAATAAAGCAGTATTGCTTTTATGCTGAAATAGTTTTCTTGATATTTAAAAGTATTAATTACTATTTTTAAATATATTTGTGGGTTAGCGCTGGGTGGGTTTTTCCTTTTTGTAAAAATCATTTCAAAATAAACGGATTGTAAAAATTACTAACAATCCGTTTTTACAAGGTGGTTAATAAAATAAAATTATTTTTAAACCTTAAAATTGCTTAATAAAATTGAGCATTTACTTAGTTTGGAGTAAATACTATGATAAAATGGGATAAAAATTTCAGTATTAAAAATCTGCAATTAGACAAACAACATGAACTTATTTTTGACATTGCTGATATTGCAGACAATTTGGCAAAAAAAATACAAAGTGATGATATAGATAAATCCGAAGAACTTAAAGAAGAATTAAAAAAAGTTTTACTTAAATTATTTCAATATGCTAAAGTCCATTTCAAGGAAGAAGAAAAATTTATGGAAAATATAGACTTTCCTTTAATAGATGAACATAAATACTCTCATCGAGTCTTATTAGAACGAGCTAAAGATCTTTTAAAATATTCCGATGATATTTTAAAACTCTCTGAAGAACTTTCAATACTTACAAAAGATTGGGTTTTTGAACATTTTGCTAATGAAGACTTATGGTTATCTAATTTTACAAGTAAAGCTATACATTTAAAAGAAATTAATTATACTTTAGAACATTATATTAAATTAAAATCAATCAAACTAGATCTAAATAAAGAAGAAAATCACGATTATATCTGTAACTGCCCTTTGCGTATCCATAAAGTTCCAGAAACGATCCATCAAGAACTTGTCAGCAAAGAAAGCATATTAAGGTGCGAAACCTGCGAACAAATTTTAATCCATTTAGATAAATTTGATCCTAAAGAGAATTTTGAAATTTTAAATCAAAAATTTGAAAGTATTAAGGAGCAATTAAATTATGAATAAAACTTTGCAAACCTTAGACCCTTTTGAAAGTCTTAAATTTGAACAAGAAAATTCTCAAGAAATGCTTGATTTCTCAATTATTGATTATAAACTTATATGCTCTAATAAAAAACCAGCAAAACGTAAAATTTATGAAAAACAAGATTTAGATTTATTTAATTCTGATGATTTTTTTGTAAAAAATTACGATACTATGATACAACAATTCATCATAGAAATCCATCCTAAAAAACCACAAAATAATTTTGCTGTGCTTCTAAAAAGCGATGCGGCTTTAACACACGTTAAAGTACATATTAAATGTAGGGAAAATTTTTCTTATTATGCTGATTTAAAAAAAGATATTTTACAAAGCATTTATAAAACAATGGCAAAACAAAGAATTTTAATCATAAGGCTTGAAAAAAATTTCTTTAAAATGCTCGATGATTTCATAAAAGATCATGAAAATGGAAATGGTGCCCAAGAATTAGAATGCTCTCTTGCAAAAGGAGTTGATAAAATAGACAATCAAAGCGATAAAATTATTATTCATCGTCAAGAAATCAATGATAATTCCTCATCACAAAATTATGATGATGGAAAATTTTGCAAACCTATCAAAAAAGATGAATTGTTATTTGAATATATTTTTAGAATTAATGGTAAAGAAGGTAGAAATTTAAGAGGAGCAATCATTGGCTTAAATCCTGTTAAATTTCATGGCAATCCTTTTAATCTTAAAGACGAAAGTATTTATACACAAGAATTAGAAGATAGAATAAGATATTTTAGCAATTATTATGGCTTTTTAAATAAAGATCGTATAGGCTATAGCATCACAAATGACATCAAAATAAAACAAGTAGGACTAAAAACTACAGGTTCTATTAAAACAGATACTCAAGAAGATATAAAACTAGAAATTTACAACCATGATGTAAGCGATGATGCAATTAAATCGGGTATTGTTAATGTTAAAGCATCTAATATTAAAGTCAATGGAAATATTGGAGCAACTGAAATTCATGCAAAAAATTTAACTGTCAAAGGGCTTACACACAAAAAAAGTTTAATCTATGCGCAAAATTCTTCTATTTTTATTCATAAAGGATATATAAAAGCAGAAAATGTATATATTAAAAATTTAGAAAATGGCGCAGTAGAGGCAAAAAATGTTTATATAGAAAATTGCGTAGGAGGCACGATTAAGGCTGAAAATATCTATATTTGCAATCTACTAACCGATAACATTTTATATCCTGATAAAAAGTTAGTGATATCAGATTGTATAAAAACCAAAAATACTATTATTTGTGATTTTAAAAACAATGACTTAGAGTGTGAAAATTTAAAAAATTTAAACATAAAAGTACAAAATACTCTTGCCATAATCACTGCGAAGACAAAAAATCTTTATAATCATTTAATCAATAATCAAGTTAGAGCCATACAAGCAAAAAAAGAAAAAAATCCTTTACCTGCACAAACCAACTTTATAAATTTGTATGATTCAAAGATCAATGATTATAATCATTTAGTAAGCTTATACGCCAAATTCATTAAGATCAAATTTCAAATTGATACAAAAATAAATTCTTTAGAACAAATACAACAAACGACTAATATCTATATCGATGCACAAGAAATTGGCAATGATAATTTATTGCTATTTGAAGCCGAGACAAAAAAAGAAGAGATCAGATACACTTTATCTTCAAATGATTCTCAAAAAAATTTCTATATAGAGAAAAAAGGAGATAAACAAGAATTACAATCAAGCCATTATAACGAAATTGAAATAGAAGATTTAAAATCCAATTATGAAGAATTAAAAAAGGTAAATTCTTTTTAATTTACCTTTTCATACTGATAGCTTTTTGTATCATTTGATCGCTGGTTGTGATACTTTTAGAACTTGCATCAAAAGCTTTTTGAGTTACTATAAGATTAGACAATTCAACGCTTAAATCAACATTGGATTGCTCTAAATATCCGCCTTTAAATTTAGCGGTATTTACCACTTGTCCATTTTTCAAAATAAAGCTTGGATCTCCACTATTAGCAGTTGCTGCGAAGATATTATCCCCCATAGCTGCTAAACCTTGCTCATTGATGAAATTATAAAGTGCAAGTTTTCCCACAACAGCATTTTTTCCATTGCTAAATTGCGCGACTACGCTACCATCATCTGTGACTTGATATTGCTGAAAAAAGCCTTCTGCTAAGCCATCTTGCTGAGTGATGATATTTTTTTCCTTGCCTTGCTGCACATAAACTCCACTATATCCTGATCCTGGTTTGCTTGGATCATAAGGCGAACCTAAATCTATATTGATATTTCCACCATTAGGATTTGCAATGCTGGTGATATTATTTTGCAATAAAGCTCCATTTTTATCAAATACCATACTTCCTTCAGTTGGATTGCCAACAGCCTTGCCATTAGAATCATAAATTTGAGCCGTTGCTTTATAAGTGATATTATCACCTTCTTGAGGCAAAACTCTTTCTAAAGTCACTCTAAGAACGCTTTTGCTTCCATCAGCATTATAAATTGGTGCTTCTAAGATATCTTTATTTGCTTTTTCTTGTTCAGTTGAAACTTGCACAGAGCTTAATTTTACACTATCAGGATCTAAACCCTTTAAATCTAATTCATTGCTTTTAAAGCTTAAATTATCATCCAAAGTCGCCTCAAAGCTTGTTTTAACCCCTTGGCTATCAACAAAATTTAAAAGGACTCTATCCCCTGCTTTAGCACTGAAAACATCTTCTTTGCTTATACTACCACTGACTACATATTTACCATCTTCTGTTTTAGTAAGAGTAAATTTTTTAGGATCAACATCAACTTTTACAACTTCTTTGCTTGTATTTGTGCTTAAATTGCCACTCCATTTTACGTTTTTGGTTGGTTCTGGATTTAAATACATATTAGTTGGAACTTGTATAGGTTTTTGAGTCGTAGTCGTGCCTATACCAAAAGCATTATTTGAATTAACTGTAAAGCCACTATTAACCGGACTTCCAGTATTTAAATAATCCCCCATCAATCCTGCTACCCTATCGCTATAAGTGATTCCACCAAAAGCAGGATTCATTGTTCCTAAAACAAAGTTTCCATAAGAATCCACTAAATATCCGTTTGCATCTCTTCTAAAAGTTCCATTTCTTGTATAATAAGCGTTTCCATCAGCACCTAAAACACCAAAGAAACCTTTTCCCTGTAAAGCAACATCAAATTCACCGCCTGTAGCGACAACAGAACCTTGCTCAAATCTTACTTGAGAAGACGCCGCACCGCCACCATAACCACCTTGAGCTGGGTTGGTTGATTGGCTAGTGATTGTGCTATAAAATATATCTTTAAATTGTGCGTCAGAATGCTTAAAACCGGTTGTATTAACATTGGCGATATTGTTAGCGGTAACATCGATACCAAAACTATTATTCTTAACTCCGGAAATTCCATTATAAAATGCATTCATCATGGCTAAAATCCTTAGCTAAAATATTTTCTAGTATTTGTATCCGAAGGTTTTTCCTCACCCTCTGAAGGTTTCTCATCTTCTGAAGGTGTTTCTGAAGGCTTTTCATCCGGTTTTTCTTCAGGGGTTTGCACTGTAGAATTGCTTGAGGTTTTATAATCTGAAATTTCAGCGATGTCATCAAAACTTACATACTGACCCCCCATTTTAGCATAAGCAACCCCATCAACAAATTTAATTGATTCTATAGGATAAGATCCGTAATTTGCGGTGATTTTTTCTCCATTTTTATTGTTATATACCACTTTAACGCTATATTCACCATCCCCAGCATAAACGCCATCATTATTTCTACCTGGCCACTCTAGAGTAAAGAGTCCTTTTGAAACTTCTTGACCTTCACTACTCTTTTCAGAATAAACCAATTTATTATTTTTATCATAAATTTCAAGTGTTAAGCCTTTATTGTCAGAATCTTCAGGTAAATACATCTTTAAAGCGATTACCTCATCAGAACCCGTAAGCTTAATGGTATTGTTATTAACAGTTGCCATTTTACCAATAGCCCCTATAGCTGAAGTACTCATACTGGTTGAAAAAGAAGCTGAAAGTTTTTGCATAGTCTCAACCATTTTTTGCATGGTTGTATTTGTATTTTGCTGCATTTCAAGAGCACTAAGCTGTGAAGTTTGAGTAAGCATTTTATCACTATCCATAGGATCTGTCGGATCTTGATGTTGCAACTCGATCAAAAGAAGTTTTAAAAACGCATCTTTATCAAGTGTCGCGTTAGGATTGCTGACTATACCGGAATTATTACTGCTGCTTGTTGAACTTGAACTATCAGTCTTTGTTGAACTGCTTGTGGAGCTTGAACTATTGCTGACTGGTGTCCAGTTAAGATTGCTATTCCAATTTGTTGTTGCCATCATAAAATCCTTTTTATATTTAAGTATTTTTTAATTAAAAGCAAAAAGTATTCCAACTTTAGAAATATTTTGCTAAAACGAGTTCCAAATTAATATTTGATTTTTCATTATTGTTTTCTATGGCATCCTTAAAACCATATCCACTACGATTTTTACCTTTATTTTGATTTTGTTCTTTTCTTCCTTGATCGCTAAAATTCATTTCAAGCCCAGTAAATCCCATATTAACAAGGGAATTTTTAAACTCGGATTGATGTTGCATAAATAAATTCATAGCATTAGTGTTAGAATTAAAATTAATATGAAGATTACTTCCTCTTTGCACCAAAGTAACTTCAACTTCACCTAAATTATTTGGATTAAGCGTGATGCTTAATTTTGTAATAGGTGCTTTATAATGCTCTACTGCGTCTTTAAGCTCATTAGAGAAATACTGCAAAGTCTCTTTTGGCGTGATATTTCTAGTATTATTTTGATTGACCTTACTCAAATCTTTTACCAAAGAATTTAAATCCTCTAAGCCGATTTTATTAGCCGTTTCATCGTGATGATTTTTATTTTGATCAAGATTGAAATTATTTTTTGTTTCTTCTTTGTTGGTATTAAGGTGTGTATTATCCTTATTTTGCACCACTTGAGTTTTATTTAAATTTTCAAAATTAACTTTTTGATCATTTAAATTCAATTTTAAATCTTGATTATTAGTTTTATTGTCTTTTAAAGTCAGATCTTTAGGGGTTAGATTAGAACTTAGATTTTGAGAATCTTTGAGTATTTCTTTATTGGAATTTTTATCTGAATTTATGTTTTGAATTTCGCTTTTTTTACTCTGTTCTTTTAGATTCTTTGAAAGATCTACTTCTTCTAAATTTTGCATTTGATCTTTTGAAATATTTTGCTTTTTATCCTCTTGATTATTTAAATTTTTTAAAATATCTTTCATACTTTCTTGATCTGTGTCAAGTTCATTATTTTTATTATTTTTAATATCTTTTAAAAGATCATCTAACTGAATTGGTTCTTTTTTAGTGTTTAAGGTTTCAAGTTTATCGCTTTTGATTTTTGATTTCTCATTTTCTTGAACTTTTATGATAGAATCTAAATTCTTTAAAGTCTGAGAAAGCAAGGAGCTATCGTCTTTTTTATGGGGGTTATTTTTTTGCAAATTTTGATTTAAATTTTTACTCACATGAGCGATTTTATTGTTAATGATTTCTTTAAAAACATTATCCACGACACCTTTAAAAAAATCCGCTTTATCAAGATTTGGAAAAGTAGCTTTTAAATCAAGCAAACGATCTACTTTGATATTTTTCACATTTAAGCCTAAATCTTTAGCAATATCTAAAAGCTCATTGAGATTGTTTGCACCTTTTAAAGCATTAAAATTAGCTTCAGTTTTTACAAGCTGACTCAATTGGCTTGAAAGATTTGCGAGTTTAATATCTGCGGTATCTGTTTTTAATTTATCAAGCAAGGAAAGAATTTGCATAAAAGATGCTGATTCGAAAATACTGATTTTATCACTATCGTCAAATGATCCCTTTTGAAGTTTATTGATCGCTTCATTTACCACTTCTTTTTCGCTGATCTTCATATGATCAGGCAAAAATTCATTGGTTTCATCGATGGAATTAAGTAAAGAATTTAAGAAATTCTCTCTATCATCTTCTGCGTTTTGAGTGACATTTTCTTCTTTATTTGCATTAGATTTTTGACTTGTTTTTGTTGTTTTGCTAAAAGAATCACTTGATGAAGTTTTACTCGGAGCAAGACTTAAAACATCGTTTTGCGGGGCTACATTTGACATGATCTTTCCTTAAATTTATTTTAAAAATTCATCTGCTGCCAAGTTAGGAAACCTTTCTTCTAAATATGAGTTTTCATAAATTTTTATCATTTTGTTATCATTTAAAAGAATAAGAATTTCCAAAAGCTCATCTAAATTTTTCGCTTGTGTAATTTTTTCAAAATTTTCTTCATTTTCTAGAATCGCTGCAAGATCGCTTGAAATTCTCACCATTTTTTCATCTTTATTTGACTTTAAAATCTCCAAAAGATCCAAAGCTTGAAGTAAAACTTCATTTTTTCTATCGATTAAATCTAAATTTAATGGTATAAATAATTCTTCATTTAATGGTTTTGACATGATTAATTTCCTTATTTAAAATAATATTTGCCAAGATAAAAGCAAGAAGTGTTCCAACTTTTTATTTTTCTAAAATTAAGCAAAATTTTTATATAATCTTAGCTTTGAATTTAATAATGGAGAATCTTTTGGAAAATATCAGAAATATAGCTGTTATTGCACACGTTGATCATGGCAAAACAACAATGGTAGATGAATTGCTTAAGCAATCAGGAACTTTTAGCGAAAGAGAACAAATTTCAGAACGCGTAATGGACAGTAACGATATAGAAAAAGAAAGAGGTATTACCATCCTTTCAAAAAATACTGCTATTAATTATAAAGGAACAAAAATAAACATCATAGACACTCCAGGCCACGCCGATTTTGGGGGAGAAGTAGAACGTGTTTTGAAAATGATTGATGGGGTTTTGCTTTTAGTTGATGCCCAAGAAGGCGTTATGCCACAAACTAAATTTGTGGTTAAAAAAGCTTTATCTTTAGGGCTTAAACCTATAGTCGTGATCAATAAAATCGACAAACCAGCAGCCGATCCTGAAAGAGTAATCAATGAAATTTTTGATCTTTTTGTGGCACTTGATGCAAACGATGAACAACTTGATTTTCCTATCGTTTATGCGGCCGCAAAAAATGGTTATGCCAAATTAGATCTGAATGATGAAAGTGACAATATGGAGCCACTTTTCCAAACTATTCTTGAAAAAGTTCCTGCGCCAAGTGGCACAAATGATAATCCTTTGCAACTTCAAGTTTTCACGCTTGGTTATGATAATTTTGTGGGCAAGATAGGAATTGCAAGAATTTTTAACGGTGTAGTGAAAAAAAATCAAAATGTAATGCTTGCAAAAGCTGATGGAACAAAAGTCAATGGCAGAATTTCTAAACTTATAGGTTTTATGGGTTTAGAAAAAATGGATATTGAAGAGGCAAAAAGTGGCGATATAGTCGCGATAGCTGGTTTTGAAGCTTTAGATGTTGGTGATAGCGTTGTAGATCCTAACAATCCTATGCCGCTTGATCCACTCCACATAGAAGAGCCAACGCTAAGTATCGTTTTTTCAGTCAATGATGGCCCATTAGCAGGAACAGAAGGTAAGCACGTTACTTCAAATAAAATCGCAGAACGCCTAGAAGCAGAGATGAAAACGAATATCGCGATGAAGTATGAAAGCACGGGCGAAGGTAAATTTAAAGTCAGCGGTAGGGGTGAACTTCAAATCACTATCTTAGCTGAAAATATGCGTAGAGAAGGCTTTGAATTTTGCATGGGAAGACCAGAAGTTATTGTAAAAGTAGAAGATGGTGTAAAAACCGAACCTTTTGAACATTTAGTGATTGATGTACCAGAAGAATTTAGCGGTGCTGTGATAGAAAAACTAGGCAAAAGAAAAGCTGAAATGAAAACAATGGCGCCAACAGGAGATGGGCAAACTAGACTTGAATTTGAAATTCCAGCTCGTGGGCTTATAGGCTTTAGATCTCAATTTTTAACCGATACTAAGGGCGAAGGCGTGATGAATCATAGCTTTTTAGAATTCCGTCCTTTTAGCGGTGCTGTTGAAAAAAGAAATAACGGCGCTTTGATTTCTATGGAAAATGGCGTAGCATTGGGATATTCTTTATTTAATCTCCAAGAACGTGGTGTGCTTTTTATCGATCCTCAAACTAAAGTTTATACCGGTATGATCATAGGAGAACACTCTCGCCCAAATGATTTGGATGTAAATCCTATCAAAGGTAAAAATCTAACCAATGTTAGAGCCAGTGGAAGCGATGACGCTATAAAACTTGTTCCACCTAGAAAATTAAGTCTTGAAAGGGCTTTAGAGTGGATAGAAGAAGATGAACTCGTAGAGGTAACTCCTCAAAATATCCGCGTACGCAAACGCTATCTTGATCCAACCCAAAGAAAAAGAATGGAAAAAGCAAAATCTTAATGGATGCTTTAGAAAATCAAAGAATTCTCATATCTAAACGCTTGAAAATTTTAAAAATTTTAAGCGTTTTTGAGTCTTTGATCGTATTATTTTTAGCTTTTGTTTTTATAAGAGATGCGGTGATATCTCTTATTTTAGCTGTATTTGTAGGTATTTTTTTCTTTCGCTTCACTTCTAAAAAACTTATTCTTGCTAAAAAAGAATTGCAAATTAACACTCTTAATCTTTTTCTTAAACGCTACGGAGCTAAATTTAAAAAAGAGAGCTTAAGCCAAAAAGATTTTTTAAATTTGGAATTTGTTTCAAATTTAAAAGATTTTAAAAGCCAAAATTGCTTTGATTTTAAGGAATTTAAAATCTATGATGTGCAATTTATCAATGAAAACAAAGATTTTTTTTGTGGAATTTTACTCCAGAGTTTAAAAACAAACAAAAAACATGATTTTAATGATGAAAAAAATATCTATGCCAAGCTTAAAAACAAAAATTTCACTCTAGATCATATCTTTAATAAAAACAATTATTTTCTTATTGCAACTTTGCAAAATCCTTTTTTTATCGATCTTAGCCAAAATTTAAAAGATAATTTTGAAATTTTAGAAAAAAATTTAAATTCCATCAAAAATAAATTTCTTTAGCCGATATAATCTATACAAAATTTTGTAATATTAAATACTTAGACTTAACATTTAAGTTTTAATGTGATAAAATGGAATAAAATAACCAAAACTAAGGAGAAAACTCATGAAAAAACATGTTTTATTGTTAGGCCTTTGTTTAGGTTTAAGCCTAAATGCAAAAAATGTAAGCGATTATAAAGTAGGCGAAGAACTAAATGACAAAGAAGGAGTTGCTTATTTTAAAGAGCTTTCAAACAGACCTGAACAAGAATGGCCAAATAAAAATTTAAGTATCAATGACGTGCCAAAAGGCAAAGAAGGAGACTTAATCCGCTATGGTATCAAGCTTTTAAGTAAGACAGAAAGCACCTTAGGGCCTTATAGCAAACTCAAAAAAACAAGCAATGAGGTTAATTGTATCTCTTGTCACATGGATAATGATGGCAATGGCTTACCAGGGACAAAAAAATACGTGATCCCATTTTTAAATGTTATGAACAATTATCCAAGATTAGACATAGAAACCATGAAAATCATTTCTTTAGAGGATAGAATTCGTGGTATGGGTGGAACTGATTCTCATAAATTTCCTAACAATTCTAAAGAAATGAAAGCGATTTTAGCGTATTTTAAATGGCTAAAAAGTGCCTATGGTATCAAAGATGGAGTGAAATTGCAAGGTGAGTTTTTTGCTAAGATGAATTTCCCAAATCGTCCAGCCGATCCGGTTCGTGGTAAAAAACTTTTTGAAGAAAATTGCGTCGCTTGTCATGGAGAAAGAGGACTAGGGGTAAAAAATGCAAACTATGAAAAAGGCACTGGGCATTTATATCCATCATTGCTTATCTATCCTGATGGCGGACACATGGCTATGATCCCATTTTTGGCAAGATTTTTAAAATCTGCTATGCCTTTTGGTGCAAGTGCTGACAATCCGATCTTAAGTGATGGTGATGCTTTAGATATCGCAGCTTATGTTAATACAGGCTTTGTAAGAATGCCGATCGTTACAACAGAAAACCGTGCAGGACTTGATACTGCTTATAGCAAATCTCCGTCCTTAAAGCCTGAGTATTTTGCTTCACCACAACAAAATTTAGATCCTAAAGAATACATCAAAGTCAAATACGGACCTTGGAAAAATCCAAACTATTTTCCAGGAGAATAATTGATTTGGGGCTCTCCCAAATCAATCTTCTTTTGCTAAATTTTCAAGACTTTTAATCCCTTCTTCACCGATTAAATTTTCACCTTTTAAATCACTAAATATCGCATTTAATGAACTCACAATAGCTGTAGAATTAAAACTTAAATTCTCAATAGCCCTTTCTCTTTTTTTCCATATATTTTGCAAGGCTCTTTTTTCAGCTTCAAGCTCTTCTCTCATGGTTTGGTAAGTTTTAAGTATAAAAGTAATTTGAGTGTTAAATTCTTTAGAATTTAGATATTCATATAAAATATGATTTTTTTCATCTTTATTTTGCAAGGCATTTTTTAATTTGTAAGCGTTGATTATGCTTTCTCTAAGCACAGCTAAGACGCCTTTAAATTCGGCAAAAGTGCAGATTAAAATTCCTTCTTTAAAATGCGTTTTTTCTTTATCTTTAGGCATGGTTTTTGTGATCAAAACCGCGATATCACTTTTTGCAGCTATGCTATCTAGTTTTAACTTGTCTAGCCATTCTTTATTGAATTCTTTGGTGCGTTTGCTCTCGTATAAAATCTTGCCACAAGTATTTCCAAAAGCATCCTTAACGATGTGCAAACAATCCGCCCCATTAACACCCTTTGGCACTTCTTTAACCTCATCGCTAAAATATTCATTTTGGATATATTCTTCGATGAGTAGTTCCGCCGCTTCGCCTTGGAGTTGCTGTGAGCCTTGTTCGACTTTACGTTTTGCCGCATCAAGTTCTTGAGTGACACTTTTAAATTTGATCTCAAGTTCTTTAAATTTTATGTCTTGCTCTTCATTTTTGCTTTGAAATTCAAGACGAATTTTTTCCTTTTCTAGCTCTAAATTTTTTCTTTCCTGCTCTTTAAATTCTTTAAAAGCCTCTTCTTTGATTTGCAATTTTAATCTTTCTTCATTTTCTTTTTGTTCTCTTTTTAGCCTTTCATTTTCAGCCTTTAAAGTCAAAAGTTCGCTTAGTTCTTTGCTTTTTTTATCGAGCTCTTCTTGCATGATTTTCTTTTCATTTTCATGTTCTTTAGCGAATTTCTCCATAAAATCTTTTTGAAAAATTTGCTTTTGCAAAAGTGCTTCTTGTTCGATTTTTTGTTTTTCAATGTCAAGCTTTTGGCTAACTTGCTCACTGATGAGTTTTTCTTGTTCGGCCTTTTGTGCTTTTAGCTCGGATAAAATTTTAGAATACTCCGCCCTTTTTTCATTGACTTCTTTTTCAAATTCTTGCTTTTGTTTTTGCATATCTAGTTTAGCTTTGTCTAAAATTTGAGTGTATAAAGCCAAGCTAATATCGATAAAATTTCCGCAATTTGGACATTTTATTTTTTCATTTTGAAAATTTTGCAAATTCTTTCCTTTTGTTAAATGGATTTTTTATAAAAATTATATTAAATTATAGCTTTTTACTTTTTAAAAAGGGAATTTATGCAAAAACAAACACAAATTCACGGCTTTAAAAAATTAAAACTTATTATCATCCTTGCTTTGATGTCAAGCATAGCGCCACTTTCTACGGATATGTATTTGCCTGCGCTTTCTCACGTGCAACAAAGCTTTCAAACGAGTTCTTTTTTAACCCAATTAAGCCTTGCGAGCTTTTTCATCGCTTTTGCCTTAGGACAGCTTATATATGGGCCTTTAAGCGATGTTTTTGGGCGAAAAATTCCTGCTTTAATAGGAATTTTGTTTTTCATACTCTCTAGCTTTTTTTGCGTGATCATTGACAATATTTATGCTTTTATCGCTTTAAGATTTTTTGAGGCTCTTGGAGGATGTGCTGGAGTTGTGATCGCAAGAGCAATCATTAATGACTTATTTGAGATCAAAGAAGCGACGGGAATTTTTGCTTTGATGATGGTTTTTAGCTCTCTTGCACCTATGCTTTCACCTACTTTTGGTGGATTTTTGCTCGAGTATTTTTCTTGGCATAGTATTTTTGCTACGCTATTTGCCCTTGGGATCACGCTTTTTTTAATGATACTTTTTGGGCTTAAAGAGTCTGCACCCAAAGTTGCTGATAAAAAACAATTATGCCCTTATGAGGCTTTTAAAAAATACAAAATCGTTCTTAGCGATAAAGCTTTTTTCATCTGCGTTATTTGTGTATCTTTTGCACTGGCTGCAATGTTTGCTTATATCGCTGGATCGAGTTTTGTTTTTACGCAATTTTTTGGCATCAGTGAGCAAAAATTTGCACTGATTTTTGGAGCCAATGCCTTTGGATTTGTCATCTGTGCTAATATCAATGCGAGATTGGTTTTAAAATTTGAAAGCAAAAAAATTCTCTCTAAAGCTTTGGTGGTTATGCTTTTATCGACGATTGTTTTGCTTGTAAATGCTTGTTTTTTCCCGAATTTATTTCTTTTTGAATTTAGCCTTTTTACGAGTATAGCTATGCTTGGCTTTATCGCGCCAAATACTGTGACTTTGGCCATGGCAAGATTTAAAGAAAATAGCGGAACAGCTTCAGCTATACTTGGGGCTATGCAATTTGGCTTTGCTGGGACGATTTCTTACATTGTCGGTGCCATAAATGCAAATACACCAATAATCCTTGCTTTGGTAATGTTTATTTGTGTTTTGATCGCTAATGGAGTGTATTTCCTAGCTAAACCTAAAATTTAGCTAGGCACTATGGAATTTTTACGTGCGGTTTTTTGGAGTGAAAAGACAACCAAACCTATAATTATAGTATAAACTGTGAACAAAAAATTTTCAAAACCGTTATGAGTATTATCTCCGATAAGATTTGCTATACCAAAAATTAATTTTGGCTTATAACAAATCACATTTAAAACCAAAATCGAAGCAACACATGCAAAAAAATCAAATTTTTTAATATCTTGAAAATAATATACAATTGTTATTAAAATAAAACCTATTAAACTTAATATTAATCCATATTTATTTAAAGCAAGAAATATATCAAAATTTTGAATTACTTGTAAAATAAAATATAACGAAGCAAATAAACCTATAACTATAATCAACCATTTTAAATTTAGAATCAAGTCCGTATGATGATCGCAAAGCTGATGATAAAATATAAGCTGCCATCGCTCGATTTTTTCTTTCAAACTTTTGTCTTTTTTATACTTTAGTTCCAATTCTCTAGCATAAAGCTCTTGTGTTCTTAATTCTGAAGCATCAATTTGATTATGATGGGCTATGCGATTACTCTTTAATTTTCTAAATAAATCCCTATAGTTTAACAAATCCTTATAGTTCTTTTCGGTATCTGAATTTATTTTAGCTTTGATTTCATCAAAATCATATTGTATGTATTTGTGTTCTATATTAAATTGATTAGAAAATGTGCAATTTATAAAATTTGGTTTATTGATTTTTGATTTATCATTTAAAACGAAATTAACATCTTTAAAAACGACTATATTATTAAATATCACATTTTCAAAATTTAACTCACTGATATTTAAGTTTTCAAAACTTGTAACATCTTTAAAGATTACATTTTTAAAATGATATTTTTGCTCCTGATCGGATTCTATATCTTCTTTTTCACTAGAAATAAATTCAGCATGATAAAATTCTACATTTTTAAAGATAAAATCATTATCTTTAAAAACTGTATCTATAAATCTAACCTCATCCTTAAATTTTGAAATACTAAAATTTACCCTAGCTTGGAATATTGCTCCGCCAAAAGAAACTTTATTTTCAAAAATTGCTTCTCTAAAATTATTTTCTATTATCTTATTATCTTCTTGTTTGGCTAAAAATTGAGCTTTTATAAATCTAGCTTCACCTTTAAATCTTGAAATACTAAAATTTACTCTAGCTTTAAAATTAGCTCTATTAAAAGAAACTTTATTTTCAAAAATTGCTTCTCTAAAATTATTTTCTATTATCTTATTATCTTCTTGTTTGGCTAAAAACTTAGTTTCTATAAATCTAGCTTCACCTTTAAATCTTAAAATACTAAAATTTACTCTAGTTTGG